>CAYPTG010000236.1:0-4163 GCA_964413455.1 uncultured Mycobacterium sp.
ATCCAAGTCTTTCAAGCACCAATCCGCTCTTGCCGCGACCGTTCTTGCAAGAGTGCAAACCGGCGCCGTTTCCTAACCTCTTTCGCGCTCAGCGCCCCGCGCCGGGCGGGCCGGCGAAGGCCTGGGCGATGGACAGCCACCGCTGCGCATCGGTGCCCACGGCTACCACGTCGAGTTCGGCGCGGGGCCGCCGCTGGGTCACCAGGTAGCAGAAGTCCAGGGCCGAGCCGCTGACCCGCTGGGCGGCATCCGGCGGACCCCAGGTCCAGGTCCCGCCGTCGGGAGCGTTCAGCTCCACCCGGAACGGATCGGCGGGCGGGGTCAGTCCGTGCACGGTGAAGGCGAAGTCCCGGGTGCGCACACCGAGGTGGGCGATCGATTTCAGCCGGGCACTTGGCGTTACGGCGACGCCCAGCGCATCGGCCACATCCAGCCCATGTGCCCAGGTTTCCATCAGCCGGGCGGTGGCCATCGATGCCGCACTCATCGGCGGGCCGAACCAGCGCAGCTTCTGACCGTCGGGAACCGTGCGCAAAGCGGCGTGCAGATCGGCCCGGGTGCCGCGCCAATCAGCGAGCAGCTGCGTCGGTGGGAGGGCGGCTAACTCCTCGGCGGCGGCATCGACGAAGCCGAACGGATTGGACTGCGCAGCCACCAGTAGCGCGTCGAAACCCGCCTCGTCGGTCACCGACGTCAGTGCCACCCGGTCGGTCCACAACAGGTGCCCGATCTGGTGGGCGATCGTCCACCCCGGCGCCGGTGTCGCCATCGCCCACCGCTGCGGTGGTAATCCGGTGACCAGGCCGTCGAGGGAGTCGCTCTCGTCCTGCAGGTCATCGATGATCGGGTCGGCGGCGCTCACGAGGTGTCAGCCTAGGGGCTAGTCCCGTTTGTCTCGCTCCTCCGCCGGCGCGGTCCGCGCCAGCATCGTCGACTCGACGGGTCCCGATTGTCTAGCTCCTCGACTAGCGTCGGCGCCGCCCCAGCCGCAGGTGTACGGCCAAACCGAGCAGATAAATCACCGAACCCGCGACCGCCAGCGTGACCGACCGACCATCAGCGGGGATCACCGCAGCCGCGGCAGTGACCGCCAGGATGAACGCCAACCAGAACAGCGCGTCCTGCACCGCGAAAACATGTCCGCGCAAGGCGTCGGGCACGTCTATTTGCATGGCGCTGTCGGCGCACAGTTTGACGATCTGGCCGGCCAGCCCGAGGAACAGGCCACACAGCACCATCACCCGCAGATCCAGTGTGGCGCCGGCTAATTGCACCAGCGCACCGCTCAGCAGCGCCACCCCGGCAGTGGCGTAGCGGCCCCGCCGACGGATCGCCGACGGGGTGAGCACATTAGCCAGAAACGACCCGCATCCGGCCGCCGCCACGAACACCACCGCGGTGCCCAACCCACCGAAGCCGGACATATCGGCGTCCCGCACCATCACCAGAACCAGCAAGGTGTTGATACCGAACACCATTCGGTGGGCCGCCAGGCCGGACAGTGTCGCCGCCACCGAGGGCGTCGCAGCGACGGCCCGCACCCCGCTGACCCAGCCGGTCGCTACCGCGTGGACGGCTGAGCCGTGCTCGGCGCTGCAGTCCGGGCCAAGCACATGCGGCCGGAACCGGATCGACAGCGCCAGGGCGATGGCAACCGGGACGGTCACCAAGAAAATGATGGTGGCCGCGGCGGCGTCGCCGGCACCCACCAGCCAGCGGGGCAGCAACATGAAGTTGGCGCCAAGAAAGGTCGCGGTGGCCCCGGTCGCGATGGCCACCGAGTTCATCGTCACCACCTGCGCCCGGGGAACCACATGGGGCAGCGCCGCGGCATACCCGGATGTCACGAACCGACTGAAGCCGTTGACGATCAATGCCCCGCACAGCACGAACAGATCCCGGGCGCCGGCGGCCAGCAGCGTCGCTACCCCGAGCACCGACATCAGCCGGGCCGCGTTGGCCACGATCAGCACGGTGCGTCGATCCCAACGATCCAGCAACGCCCCGGCGAACGGTCCTAGCAGTGAATAGGGCAGAAACAGAACCGCGAACGCCCCGGCGATCGCCCACGGGTCGGCGGCCCGCTCAGGGTTGAACAGCAACCCGCCGGCCAGGCCGGCCTGGAACAGACCGTCGCCGAATTGACTGGCCGCTCGCAGCCGCAGTAAACGCCAGAACTCGGGCAGCCGGCGCACCGATCGCCACAGCGTGCCGGTACCGCGGGCGTCGACCACCGGCCCACAGTACAAACCCGGTGAGCAGCGCCTACCCCATGCCATGATGTTGAGGTGGCGCAGCCGGAGGATCCCGAAGACTTCATGGCGCCCGCGGCGAACCGGGTGCGGGCGGGGACGCTGTTGCTTGCCAACGTCGATCTGTTGGAGCCGACGTTTCGCCGCAGTGTCGTCTATGTCGTTGAGCACAACGACGGCGGCACCCTCGGCGTGGTGCTGAACCGGCCCAGCGAGACAGCGGTGTACAACGTCCTGCCGCAGTGGGTGGATCTGGTGGCCAAACCCAAGACGATGTTCGTGGGCGGGCCGGTCAAACGGGATGCGGCACTGTGCCTGGGCATCCTTCGGGTGGGTGCGGAGCCCGACGCGGTCGCCGGCCTGCGGCATGTCGCCGGGCGCATCGTCATGGTCGACCTAGACGCCGACCCGGAGCTGATTACCACCGCGGTCGAAGGGGTACGGATTTTCGCCGGCTACTCGGGGTGGACCATCGGCCAGCTGGAGGGGGAGATCGAGCGCGACGACTGGATCGTCGTGTCGGCCTTGCCGTCCGATGTGCTGGTGCAGCCCCGGGTTGATCTGTGGTCGCGGGTGTTACGCCGCCAGCCGCTGCCGATGTCGATACTGGCCACCCACCCCATCGACCTCAGCCGAAACTAGCCGGGCCGTCGAGTCGACGATGCCGGCGCGCCCGCGCCGGAGGAGGAGCGAGACAATCCGGTCCCGTCGAGTCGACGATGCCGGCGCGTAGCGCCGGAGGAGGAGCGGGGCCTAGCTGCTACTCGGCAGACTCGCAGACCTTGCCGCAGCCGCCGCACCCGTCGGCCGAACCGCAGCCCGGTGCGGCGGCCTCCCGGCGCGCCGCGTAGCGGGCGCTCCGCCACGACCCTGCGCCGATCGTGCCGACCGCTCCGAGCAACCCGACGGCCAACGCGATCGGGCCGATCGGGGCCGGCGCGGCTAGGCCGACGATCCCGCCGGCGGCCAGCATCACTGCTGCCGCGAGTTGGGTGGGCGCTACCGCGCGCAGCACCTGCCCGGTGAGGTCAACGCCGGGACGGTGGGCCAGCGTCCAGAGCCCGGATACGCCGATCAGCAGCGCCAGGCCCAGACATAGCACCGCGCCCACCACCATGCCTTGAGGATAGGCCCCGGCCGTTCGTCGACGGCACTACGGTGCGGTGGCCTCCGGCGCCGGGGTGGTGGTCTCCGGTGTCGCGGCGGTGGTGGCTGCCGGTTTGGTCACCCGGAAGCCGCCAAGAATCGCGTCGGTGGCGGCGGCGGTCGCGACCACCTGGTTGGCCGCGGTGGTCACCGACAGCGACACCAGGTAGCGGTCCGGCCCCGACTCCGCGATCAGGTAGCGACGCGACGTGTTCAGCCGCAGGTCGCCCTCCCGGTAGGTGCCGGTGATGATCGACGACGGTAGCCCACCGTATTCGCCCATCGCCGCCGATGTGGACTGCCACCCGGGGAGCTGCTGGCTGTCGATGTAGCCGTGGCTGATCACCTCCCGCGGGTCGACGTCGCCGACCAGCTTGGACACCAGCACCTGGGCGTTGGAGGTATAGAGCCCGTCGCCACCCTTGCGGTCGGCGATCACCCCGAAGGCGTCGGGAACGTTGGGATCGGGGACCACGCTCCAGCCGGCCGGCACCGGCAACACCACGGTCAAAGCGGTGAACCCGGACGCCTTTTGCGGTTCCAGTGCCACGCCCTTCTCGGCGAGGAACTCGGTGATGGTGCCCGAGGTCGCCGGAGTCAGCGGGGCGAAAGCGGCTGCGGCCGCGCTGGTGGTGGCCGCCGATGTGGCGGTGGAGGTGGTCTCCGGGGCCGACGTCGGGGTGGTGGCCGACGGGGTTGCGCTGGCCGTTGTGGTTGCGGTGGCCGAAGATTCGCTCGGTGCCGGGGTGGCCGCAGTGCTGGTCT
>CAYPTG010000237.1:0-1562 GCA_964413455.1 uncultured Mycobacterium sp.
GGTGCACCCGGTTTTCCGCCGAGATCGCCGGCGACCCGTTCATCGCACTGCTGGAACGCGGTGCGCGCCAACAGGTCGGCATCGCCAACGGGGCCGGCTTCGACTCCTACTTCAGCGGCAACACCGTGCAGATCTGCCCGGTCGGCGCGCTCACCGGCGCGGCCTACCGATTCCGGGCGCGGCCCTTCGACCTGGTGTCCTCACCCAGTGTGTGCGAGCACTGCGCGTCGGGCTGCGCACAGCGCACCGATCATCGGCGCGGGGTGGTGTTGCGGCGGCTGGCCGGTGACGACCCAGAGGTCAACGAGGAGTGGAACTGCGACAAGGGCCGTTGGGCATTCAGCTATCCCCTGGTCGGTGACCGCATCACCACCCCGCTGGTCCGCGACGACGACGGGCTGCTGCGCGCCGCGTCCTGGCCGGAGGCGATCGCCCGGGCCGCGGCTGGCCTGCGTGATGCCCGCGCCGGGGTGCTGATCGGTGGCCGCAGCACCGATGAGGACGCCTATGCCTACGCCAAGTTCGCCCGAATGGTGTTGCACACCAATGACATCGACCTGCGGTCCCGGCCGCACTCGGCCGAGGAGGCGCAGTTCCTGGCCGCCGCGGTGGCCGGGCAACCGATGACGCTGAGCTACGCCGACCTGGAGACGGCACCGATGGTGCTGCTGGCCGGCTTCGAGCCCGAGGAGGAGTCGCCGATCGTCTTCCTGCGGTTGCGCAAGGCGGTCCGCACCCGCGCCCTGCCGGTGCTGAGCATCGCGCCGCTGGCCTCCCCCGGTGCCCAGAAGTTGTCGGTCCGGCTCATCCGGACCGCCCCGGGCAATGAGGCCGTCGCGCTGGACGCGCTGGCCAACGAGCTGCCTCAGGGTGCGGTGATCCTGGTCGGCGAACGGCTGGCCACCAGTCCAGGGGCGCTGTCGGCGGCCGCTCGGCTGGCCCGGCGCACCGGGGCCCTGCTCGGCTGGATTCCGCGGCGTGCCGGTGAGCGGGGCTCCCTGGACGCGGGCTGCCTACCCGGGCTGCTGCCCGGTGGCCGTCCGGCCGCCGATCCCGCTGCCCGCCAACAGATCATCGAGGCCTGGGGCTGTAACGAACTGCCCACCCGGCCGGGCCGTGACACCACCGCCATGCTGGCCGCGGCGACCCGAGGGGATCTCGATGCGCTACTGGTCGGCGGGGTAGAACCCGATGACCTGGCAGATCCGCAAGCCGCGCTGGCCGCCCTCGAAGCGGCCGGCTTCGTCGTCAGCCTGGAGGTGCGCGAGTCGGCGGTCACCGCCCGCGCCGACGTCGTCTTCCCGGTGGCACCGGTCGCCGAGAAGTCCGGCTCGTTCACCAACTGGGAAGGCCGGGTCCGGCCGTTCGGTGCGGCGCTGCCAGCAGGTGCGGCCTCGGACGGCCGAGTGTTGGCCGCCCTGGCCGATGAATTGGGTGTCGATCTGGGCTGGCGCGGCCCGGAACAGGCCCGCGCCGAACTGGACCGGCTGGGCGGCTGGGACGGTCCAGCGGTGCCGACGCCCACCGCCCCGGCCGCACCGGCCCCGGTGCCCGGCCCCGGC
>CAYPTG010000237.1:1662-4150 GCA_964413455.1 uncultured Mycobacterium sp.
AGCGGTGCCGACGCCCACCGCCCCGGCCGCACCGGCCCCGGTGCCCGGCCCCGGCCCCGGCCCCGGCAAGGCGGTACTGGCCGGCTGGCGAATGTTGTTGGACGCCGGCCGATTACAGGACGGTGAGCCGTATCTGGCCGGCACCGCCCACCCGGCGGTAGCCCGGCTTTCGGCCGCGACCGCCACCGCGATCGGCGCCGCCGACGGCGAGCCGTTGACCGTGTTCAACGACCGCGGTTCAGTGTGCCTACCGCTGGCGGTCACCGAGATGCCCGACCGGGTGGTGTGGCTGCCGTTGAACTCACCCGGCGCCGCGGTACACCGCGACCTGGGCGTGAGCGTCGGCGCCGTGGTCGGTATCCAGGCGGGAGGCCCAGCGTGAATCCCGGCGGCCAGTACCCGGACCCAACGGTGTTCGGCCACGATCCGTGGTGGCTGATGCTGGCCAAGGCCCTCGGGGTGTTCGTCTTCCTGCTGCTGACCGTGCTGGTGGCGATCCTGGCCGAACGCAAACTGCTGGGTCGAATGCAGATGCGCTACGGACCCAACCGGGTCGGCCCGTTCGGGCTGCTGCAGTCACTGGCCGACGGGATCAAGCTGGCCCTCAAGGAGGGCCTGGTTCCGGCCGGGGTGGATAAGCCCATTTACCTTCTGGCGCCGGCGATTTCGGTGATCACCGCGATCATGGCCTTCGCGGTGATCCCGCTGGGTCCGGTGGTGTCGATGTTCGGTCACCACACCCCGCTACAGCTCACCGACCTTCCGGTCGGGGTGCTCTACGTGCTGGCGATCACCTCGATCGGGGTGTACGGCATCGTGCTGGCCGGCTGGGCCTCCGGGTCCACCTATCCGCTGCTGGGCGGTCTGCGGTCCAGCGCCCAGGTGGTGTCCTACGAGATCGCGATGGCGCTGTGCTTCGCCGCGGTGTTTCTGCACTCAGGCACCATGTCCACCTCCGGTATCGTCGCCGCCCAGACTCACACCTGGTTCGCCGCGTTGCTGCTGCCGTCGTTCGCCATCTATCTGGTGGCGATGGTCGGTGAAACCAACCGGGCCCCGTTCGACCTGCCCGAGGCCGAGGGTGAGCTGGTCGGCGGCTTCCACACCGAGTACTCGTCGCTGAAGTTCGCCATGTTCTTCCTGGCCGAGTACGTGAACATGACGACGGTCTCCGCGCTGGCGGCCACCTTGTTCCTCGGCGGCTGGCGGGCGCCGTGGCCGATCAGCCTGTTCGACGGCGCCAACACCGGGTGGTGGCCGCTGCTGTGGTTCATCGCGAAGGTGTGGCTGTTCCTGTTCGTGTTCATGTGGCTGCGGGCGACGTTGCCGCGGCTGCGCTACGACCAGTTCATGGCGCTGGGCTGGAAACTGCTCATCCCGGTGGCGCTGGCCTGGATCCTGATCGTGGCCTGCCTGCGCGCCGCCCAGCTCACCGGCGTGCTGCCCAGCCTGATCGCCGCGGCGGCGCTGCTGGCCGTGGCGTTGGCAGCTAATGCGTTGCGGCGGAGGGTGATTCGGCGCACTTCCTCGGCGCCGCCCGATGACGACGGTGATGGCGGGTTCCCGGTGCCGCCGCTGCCGCCGGAAGTCAAGGAGGCCGCCCGTGCCTAAGCTCCCCAAGTTTCTCGATGCGGTCGCCGGGTTCGGCGTGACCTTGTCGACGATGTTCAAGAAACCGATCACCGAGCAGTACCCGGAGAAACCCGGGCCGACGGCGCCGCGCTACCACGGCCGCCACCAACTCAACCGGTATCCCGACGGGCTGGAAAAATGCATCGGCTGTGAGCTGTGCGCCTGGGCCTGCCCGGCCGACGCCATCTACGTCGAAGGCGCCGACAACACCGAGCAGGAGCGTTTCTCCCCCGGCGAGCGCTACGGCCGGGTCTACCAGATCAACTATCTGCGCTGCATCGGCTGCGGGCTGTGCATCGAGGCCTGCCCAACCCGGGCGCTGACCATGACGAATGACTATGAGATGGTCGACGACAATCGCGGTGACTTGATCTACGGCAAGGACAAGCTGCTGGCGCCGCTGCGGCCCGGGATGACGGCGCCGCCGCACCCGATGGCGCCGGGCGCCACCGATGATGATTACTACCTGGGGAACGTCACCCCTACATCGGCGTCGACGTCTACATCTACGGGAGAGGTGGCGCCGTGAACGGTGAAGCCGTCGCCTTCTGGATTCTCGGGGCGGTCGCGGTGGCCGGGGCGATCGGGGTGGTCGCCGCCCCCAAAGCCGTGTACTCGGCGCTGTGCCTGGCCTCGACGATGATCGCACTGGCTGTGATCTATGTCGCCCAGGACGCGTTGTTCCTCGGAGTGGTGCAGGTGGTGGTGTACACCGGTGCGGTGATGATGCTGTTCCTGTTCGTGCTGATGCTGATCGGTGTGGACTCCGCTGAATCACTGGTGGAAACCCTTCGCGGACAACGTGTTGCGGCGGTGGTGGCTGGGCTCGGGTTCGGGGTGCTGCTGATCGCGGCGA
>CAYPTG010000238.1:0-4147 GCA_964413455.1 uncultured Mycobacterium sp.
TGGGTTCCTCGGCCTTCCCGGCCACCAAGCTCCAGGTTCCCGGGGTGACCATCGCGGTGCCGCTGGTGTACGGCAGTGCCACCATGCCGGACAACCACGGATCGGCCCGCAGCGTCAACATTTTCGGTGCGCCCGAGCAGGGGCCCGGGATGCCGGCGATGAAGTCCGGCCGCCCGCCGACCGAAGCTCACGAGGCCGCGGTGTCCGACACCATGCGCAAACCGATCGGCGACACCATCGAGGTCGGTTCGCGCAACCTGCAGATCGTCGGGCTGGTGGACGACTCCACCGCCCTGGCCGGCCAACCGAACGTGTTCCTCACCATCGCCGGCGCACAGACGCTGCTGTTCTCCGGGCAGTCGTTGATCTCTTCGATCGGCGTGATCTCCCCGCCGCAGCGGGCGCCGAGCGGTTTCCAGGTGGTCAGCCGCGCCGACGCGATCAACGACCTGCTGCGTGCGCTCACCGGGGCGCGTCAAGCGATGAGCTTGATGGCCGGGCTGCTGTGGGTGGTCGCGGCGATGATCGTCGGCTCGATGATCTACATGTCAGCGCTGGAACGCACCCGTGACTTCGCGGTGTTCAAGGCCGTCGGCGTCCCGACCCGGTCCATCCTGGCCGGGCTGGCGATGCAGGCGGTGATCGTGGCGGTGACGTCCGCGCTGCTCGGCGGGATCTTGTCGGTGCTGCTCGGGCCGCTGTTCCCGATGCGGGTGGACATCCCGCAGATCGCTTTCGTGCTGCTGCCGGTGGTAGCGGTTACTATCGGGGTGCTCGCCAGCCTCGCCGGACTGCGTCGCGCCGTCGTCGTCGATCCGGCAGTCGCGTTCGGAGGACCCTGAAGTGGCCGACCTGCGGATCAAAGATCTGGTGGTGGAATACGCCAGCGGCGAAGACACCGTGCGCCCGATCGACGGGCTGAACCTGGATGTCTCGGAGGGGTCGCTGGCGATCCTGTTGGGGCCCAGCGGATGTGGAAAGACGACGCTGCTGTCCTGCCTGGGCGGGATCTTGAAGCCGACCGCCGGGCGCATCGAGTTCGGCGATATCGACCTCACCACCCTGGACCCCAAAGGGCTGTCGGAGTACCGGCGTAACACGGTGGGCATCGTGTTCCAGGCATTCAACCTGGTGCCCAGCCTCACCGCGATCGAGAACGTGATGGTGCCGCTGCGGGCGGCCGGCATCTCCCGCAAAGAGGCGCACGACCGGGCCGACGAGCTGCTGGCCCGCGTCGGCCTGGCCGAGCGGACCCACCACCGTCCCGGCGACATGAGCGGCGGCCAGCAGCAGCGGGTGGCGGTGGCGCGGGCCATCGCGCTGGACCCGCCGCTGCTGATCGCCGACGAGCCGACCGCCCACCTGGACTACATCCAGGTCGAGGAGGTGCTGCGGCTGATCCGCGAGCTGGCTTCCGGCGAGCGGGTCGTGGTGGTAGCCACCCACGACACCCGGATGCTGCCGCTGGCCGACCGGGTGGTGGAGCTGGTACCGCACATGTCGGCCACCAACCATGAGCCGGAGACGATCACCCTGGAGCCCGGCGAGGTGGTCTTCGAGCAGGGCACCATGGGAGATTCCATCTACATCGTGTCCGACGGCGTCGTCGAGTTGGTGCGCGAATTGGCAAGTGGCCAAGAAGAAGTGCTCAAAGCGGCCCTGCCGGGTGACTACTTCGGCGAGATGGGTCCGCTGTTCGCGCTGCCCCGCTCGGCCAGCGCCCGGGCCCGCGGCCAGGCCACCGTCGTCAGCTACACGGTGCAGGCGTTCCGGGAGTTGCTGGGCGCCGGCGGATCTCGCGACATGATCGAGCACAAGTCGCTGCACGGGTCGCGCGACGATCCAGCGGCGATCAGCCGCGCTGAGGAGCGCGACAGTCTGACCCAGTAGCCTTCTGGGGCTTTTCCGGCACCAGACTCAGCAGCAGGTCCGGCCCGACCTTTTCCACGCCGTCATAGCGCCATCGCAGTGCGCCGCCGATATTGGCCACCCCGACGTCGTCGACCGCGGTGACCGGGCCGCCGAGCAGGATCGGCGCCACATAGGCCAGAATCCGGTGCACCACACCGGCTTTCAGGAAAGCGCCGGCCAGCGTCGGGCCGCCCTCCAACAGCACGTCGGTGTAGTCGGCCAACGCGTGCAGCACCTGTTGCGGATCTCTGGTGCGCAGCTGCATGGTGGGCGAATCCTCACTGCGCACAACCGATTCCGCTGGGATATCACGCTCACCGACGATCACCCGCAGCGGCTGCCGAGCAGCCGGAGTCCCGTCGTGCAGCCGGGCGGTGAGGCTGGGGTTGTCGACGAACACGGTGCCGGTGCCGACCACGATCGCATCGCAGGCCGCCCGGCGGCGGTGCACGTCGGCGCGGGCATCCGCGCTGGTGATCCACTGCGACGAGCCGTCCGCCGCGGCGCTGCGCCCGTCGATGCTGGTGGCAAATTTCCAGGTGACATGCGGTAATCCGGTGCGCTGCTTGTGCAGCCACTCGCGCAGCGGGCCGGCGGACACCTGGTCGGCGTCGACACCGCCGGTCACGCTCACCCCGGCAGTGCTCAGCCGGGCCGCCCCACCGACGGCGATCGGGTTCGGATCGCCGATCGCGTACACCACCGCCGCGACCCCGGCCTGCAGCAACGCGTCCACGCAGGGCGGGGTGCGGCCGTGATGATTGCAGGGCTCCAGGGTGACCACCGCGGTGCCGCCGCGGGCCCGCCGGCCGGCGGCCCGCAGCGCCACCACCTCGGCGTGCGCTCCCCCAGCCGGTTCGGTCCCGCCGAGCCCCGCGATGTCACCGGATGAGTCCAGGATCACCGCTCCGACAGGCGGATTGGGGTAGGTGGCGCCCTTCACGGATTGCGCCTGCTGCACGGCCAGCCGCATCGCCTCGGCGATGCGCTCCGGCCCGGCGCCACCCGCGGCCGGGGTCATACCCGCAGGTGCGGTGAGGCGGCTCCGGCCTGCCGGCGCAACGCTGCCACCGCGGCCGACGGGTCGCCGGCGCCGTATACCGCCGAGCCGGCCACGAAGCAGTCCACACCGGCCTGCGCGGCCTGTTCGATGGTGTCGGCGTTGATCCCGCCGTCGATCTCCACCAGGATGGCCAGTTCCCCGGAGTCCACCAGCTTGCGCACCCGTGTCACCTTGTCCAGCACCTCGTGGATGAAGCTCTGGCCGCCGAACCCGGGCTCGACCGACATCACCAGCAGGGTGTCGAAGTCCCGCAGGATGTCCAGGTACGGCTCCAGCGGGGTGCCCGGTTTGATCGACAGCCCGGCCCGGGCGCCGGCGGCGCGGATGTCGCGGGCCACCGACACCGGGTCGTCGGTGGCCTCGGCGTGGAAGGTGACGTTGTAGGCGCCGGCTTCGGCGTAGCCGGGCGCCCAGCGCCCCGGATCGTCGATCATCAGATGGCAGTCCATCGGAATGTCGGTGGCCCGCAGCAGGCTTTCCACCACCGGCAGCCCGAGGGTGAGGTTCGGCACGAAGTGGGCGTCCATCACGTCGACGTGCAGCCAGTCGGCTCCCTCGACGGCGGCGGCTTCGTCGGCCAGCCGGGCGAAGTCGGCGGACAGGATCGATGGGGCGATCATCGGCCGGGTCGGCGCCGTCGGTGTTGGCATGGCTGTCACTGTATGTCCCCCGTTATTGGTTCTTGCGGAGTGCGGCGGCGAACATGGCGTCGGTGCCGTGCCGGTGCGGCCAGAGCTGAACGTATGGCCCAGGGCCGAGTTCCTCGGCCGGCGCGAACAGCGGCCGGGTGTCCAGCGCGGTCACCGGGTGCCGACGCAGCGCATCGGAGAGCACCCCGACGGTCTCGGCCAGATGCGGTGAGCAGGTCGCGTACAGCACCACCCCGCCGGGGCGGGTCAGCCGGATCGCCGAGGCCAGCAGTTCGCGTTGCAGCTTGGCCAGCTGCGCGACGTCGCCGGGGCCGCGCCGCCAGCGGGCCTCCGGGCGTCGGCGCAGCGCGCCCAGTCCGGTGCACGGCGCGTCGACCAGCACCCGGTCGAAACCGTCTGCGGGAAGCGGCGGTTCGCGGCCGTCGGCGCGCAGCACCTGCACGTCCAGGCCGCGGGTGTTCTGTTCGACGAGTTCGGCGCGGCGGGGGTTGAGTTCGACGGCGGTGACGGTCGCGCCCTGCTG
>CAYPTG010000239.1:0-4133 GCA_964413455.1 uncultured Mycobacterium sp.
ATGCCGCACCCGCCCTGGAGCGCTACCGAAAACTACGTGACGAATGGCTGGTGGCCCGGCGGGACCTGGTGGACCGGACCAACCGGGCCCGGGAGATGGCCCAGGAAGCCGACCGGCTGCGCTTCGCGCTCACCGAGATCGACGCGGTCGACCCCACCCCGGCCGAAGACGATGCCCTGGTGGCCGACATCCGCCGGCTCTCCGAACTCGACGCCGTGCGAGAGGCCGCGGCCGGGGCGCGGGCCGCCCTGTCCGGCGCCGACACCGATACCCCTGATGTGGAAAACAGCTGTGCGGCAGACAATCTCGGCCGCGCCTCCGTGCTGCTGCAAACATCCGGCGACGAGGTGCTGGCCGAGCTGTCCGGGCGGCTCACCGAAGCGCTGAGCGTGGTCGGCGACGTCGCCGCAGAACTCGGCGGATACCTCGACGGACTGCCGGCCGACGCCAGCGCACTGGAAGCCAAACTGGCCCGGCAAGCCGAACTGCGCAGCCTGACCCGCAAGTACGCCGCCGACGTCGACGGGGTGCGGAGTTGGGCCGCTGAAGCGCGCAACCGACTGGCCACCCTCGACGTCTCCGAGGAAACGCTGACCGGCCTGTCCCGCCGGGTCGACGAACTGGCCGGTCAGCTGGCCGCCGCCGCGACGGACCTCTCGCAGCTGCGCAGCGCGGCCGCCGCCGGGCTGGCCCAAGCGGTCACCGCCGAGCTGTCCGGGCTGGCCATGGCCGACGCCGACTTCACCGTCGCCGTCAGCACCCTGAGTGCCCGCGATGACGACACCGCCCCGCTGCGGCTGGCGTCCGGGCAGTTCACCCACGCCGGCTCCGACGGGGTGGACCTGGTGGAGTTCGGCTTCACCGCACACCGCGGCGCCCAGGACGCGAGTTCGGTGCTGCCGCTGGCCAAAAGCGCCTCCGGCGGCGAGCTGTCCCGGGTGATGCTGGCCCTGGAGGTGGTGCTCGCCGCGTCCGCCGAGGGCACCACCATGGTGTTCGACGAAGTCGACGCCGGGGTGGGCGGCCGGGCCGCGGTGCAGATCGGTCGCCGGTTGGCTCGGCTGGCCCGCAGCCACCAGGTCATCGTCGTCACCCATCTGCCGCAGGTCGCCGCCTACGCCGACACCCACCTGGTGGTCGACAGCGGCACCGACGGTGCGGCCAGCGAGGTGCGCCGCCTCGATGACGAACAGCGGGTCGCTGAACTGGCCCGGATGCTGGCCGGGCTCGGCGAGTCCGACACCGGGCGCGCTCATGCCCGGGAACTGCTCGACGCCGCCCGCGAGGACCGCGAACAGCCCTGAACCGTCTGTGACTGGTGTGACAAAAGAGAACTTCTGAGGCTGATGTTACGGCGCGCCTCCCCGGCGAAGCCGGCCGGCGCGGACAGAATCCTTGAGCATGAAGATGTCAGCGCTTCTCACGCGAAATTCCAATGCACGCCCCGGTCTCGTCGGGAACGCCCGGGTGGACCGTGACATCGACCGCCTGCTCAGGCGGGTCGGGCCGGGCGATATCGCCGTCCTGGACATCCTGGATCTGGACCAGGTGAGTGCCGACGCGCTCGTCGAGGCCGGAGTGGTCGGGGTGGTCAACGCCTCACCGTCGATCTCGGGCCGCTACCCGAATCTGGGCCCCGCGGTACTGGTCGCCAACAACATCGCGCTGATCGACAACGCCGGGCCGGAGATCTTCAAGAAGATCAAAGAAGGCGCCAAAGTGCGGCTGCACAACGGCGGGGTGTATTCCGGGGACCGTCGCCTGGTGCACGGTGTGGAACGCACCGACGAAGAAATCGCCGACCTCATGCACGACGCCAAGACCGGGCTGGTGGCCCACCTGGAAGCCTTCGCCGGCAACAGCATCGAGTACATCCGCAGCGAGGGCCCGCTGCTGATCGACGGCATCGGCATCCCGGCGATCGACGTCGACGTCTACCGCCGCCACGTGGTGGTGGTCTGCGACGGCCCCGAGGCCGCCGACGATCTCAAGGCGCTCAAGCCGTTCATCAAGGAGTACCAGCCGGTGCTGGTCGGCGTGGGTTCCGGTGCCGACACCCTGCGCGACGGTGGCTACCGCCCGCAGCTGATCATCGGCAACCCCGAGCAGATCAGCGCCGAAGCGCTCAAGAGCGGCGCCCAGGTGGTGCTGCCCGCCGATGCCGACGGCCACGCTGGGGGATTGGAGCGCATCCAGGACCTCGGGATCGGCGCGATGACGTTCCCGGCCGCCGGTTCGGCGACCGACCTGGCGCTGCTGCTGGTCGATCACCACGGCGCCTCGCTGATCGTCACCGCGGGCCACTCGGCGAGTATCGAGGAGTTCTTCGACCGCACCAGGGCGCAGAGCAATCCGTCCACGTTCCTCACCCGGCTGAAGGTCGGCGAGAAGCTCGTCGACGCGAAAGCCGTTGCCACCCTTTACCGCAGCCACATCTCCGGCGGCGCCGTGGCGTTGCTGGTGCTGGCCGTGCTGCTGGCCGTCATCGCCGCGCTGTGGGTGTCACGCTCGGATGCCGTGGTGGTCGACTGGCTGACCGAGTACTGGAACCGCGCCGCGCTGTGGGTGCAGAGCTGGATGCCGTAGCGTGCGCTCGGGTCGGCACCGCGTAATCTGGCTGGCAGCAGTGTTTCTCGCGCTGGCCCTCGGTGTAATGGTGGGTTCGGTGTCGTTGTCCGGGCCGCTGGTGTCGGGTCTGCGTGGCGACAAGGGCGGGCTGCAACAACAGATCGCTGCACTCGACGGTGAGAAGAACTCGCTCAGCGAAAAGCTTTCCGCCGCAGAGCAATTCGAAGCCCAGATGTCCGGGCGGATCGTCCGCGACGCGTTGAAGGGTAAATCGGTGGTGCTGCTGAACACCCCGGACGCCCAAGACGACGACGTCGCCGCGGTGTCCCGGCTGATCGGGCAGGCGGGCGGAACGCTCACCGGCAGGATCGGGCTCACCCAGGAATTCGTGGACGCCAACTCGGCCGAAAAACTGCGGTCGGTGGTCAACTCGCCGATCGTCCCGCCCGGGACCCGGCTGAACACCACGCTGATCGACCCGGCCGCTCAGACCGGTGACCTGCTCGGGATCGCGCTGCTGATCAACCGGGACCCCAAGATCGCCCCGGTCGACGACACCGCCCGCGACACCGTGCTCGCGGCGCTGCGCGACACCGGATTCCTCAGCTACGACAACCGGTTGGGTGCGGCCGACACGGCGGTGGTGATCACCGGCCGGCCGCTACCCGAGGACGCCGGAAACCAGGGGATCACGGTGGCCCGATTCGCCGCCGCTCTGGCGCCGCACGGTTCGGGTGTGCTGCTCGCCGGCCGGGACGGCTCGGCCACCGGTGTGTCGGCGGTCGCGGCGGCGCGCGCCGATGCGGGGATGGCCGGCGCGGTGAGCACGGTCGACGACATCGGGGCCGAATCCGGCCGGATCACCACCGTGCTGGCGCTGCAGAACATGATCGCCGGCGGATCACCCGGCCGCTACGGTCACGGAGAAGGAGCCGCGGCGGTCACCGTCCCGCAGTAAGCCAGCCGGATCGTTGATCGCGATCCCGTCGGTGTGTCAACGCCGATGCGGCAGCAGCGGTGTTAGGGTGAGCTTCCGTGGGTCGGCAGGCCCCAAACCGGGTCGCAAAGCCGTTCAGACCTGGGCGAACAAAGACCTGCGCTGTCGTCACGGAGGTGGCTCTTGCCCGCATTGCGCAAGCACTCCCAAGCCGCGACCAAACATCTCTTCGTCACCGGTGGCGTGGCCTCCTCGCTGGGCAAGGGCCTGACCGCCAGCAGCCTCGGTCAACTGCTCATCTCCCGCGGCCTGCAGGTCACCATGCAGAAACTGGACCCCTATCTCAACGTCGACCCCGGCACGATGAACCCGTTCCAGCACGGCGAGGTGTTCGTCACCGAGGACGGTGCGGAAACCGATCTCGACGTCGGCCACTACGAACGCTTCCTGGACCGGGATCTGTCCGGCTCGGCGAATGTGACCACCGGACAGGTGTATTCGACCGTCATCGCCAAGGAACGCCGCGGCGAGTACCTCGGCGACACCGTTCAGGTCATCCCGCACATCACCGACGAGATCAAGCGCCGGATCCGGGAGATGGCGCAACCCGACGCCGCCGGCAACCGGC
>CAYPTG010000240.1:0-4102 GCA_964413455.1 uncultured Mycobacterium sp.
GGCCCGGGTTCGCATCCCGGCGGGGTTGGAACCGAAGTCGGCCTCGGTGAGACCGAAGCAGCCGATGGCCTCGCCGGCGGCCAGCCGCGGCAGCCACTGCTGCTTCTGCTCCTCGGAGCCGTACCGGTAGATGGAGAACATCGACAGCGAGCCCTGCACCGAGACGAAGCTGCGGAATCCGCTGTCGCCGGCTTCCAGCTCCAGGCAGGCAAGCCCATAGCTGACGGCGTTGGTGCCGGCGCAGCCGTAGCCGTGCAGGTGCATGCCCATCACTCCGAGGCTGCCGAACTCCTTGGCGAGTTCCTTTGGCAGAGTGGCCGATTCGAACCAGTCGGCGACATGTGGCCGTAGCCGGGTGTCGACGAAGCGGCGCACGGTGGCGGCGATGTCGCGTTCGTCGTCGTCGAGCAGCCGGTCGACGTCGAACAGCTCCAGCGGGGCGTAGGAGTCCTTTTTGGGTCGGGACTCTTTCTTGGGTTCGGGGGTGGTGGTCATGGCATCTTCACTTTTTCACCTGCACCTCACGCAGCTCGCGTTTGAGGATCTTGCCGGTCGGGTTGCGCGGCAGCTCGGGTAAGAACACCACCTCGCGGGGAACCTTGTAGCGCGCCAGGTGATCTCGCACGTAATCCTTGACCTGTCGCTCGGTCAGCTTCGCGCCGTCCTTGACCACCACGAACGCCCGCAGTCGCGCTCCGAAGTCTTTGTCCTCCACGCCGAGTGCGGTGGCCTCGACCACATCGGGATGCCCGCTGATCAGGTCCTCGACCTCGGCCGGGAAGACGTTCTCCCCACCGGAGACGATCATCTCGTCATCGCGTCCGTTGACGTAGAGCAGGCCGTCGCGATCCAGATAGCCGACGTCGCCGGAGGACATCAGGCCGTCGATGATCTCCTTGCCACCACCACCGGTGTAGCCCTCGAACGGGAAGAAGTTCCCGACGAAGATCCGGCCGACCTCACCGCGGGGCACTTCGGCGCCGTGCTCGTCGAGGATCTTGACCCGCACGCCCTTGATGGTCGGGCCGACGGTGGCCGGGTTCTTCTTCAGATCCTTTGGGCGGGCGATGGAGACGAACGCGATTTCCGTTGAGCCGTAAAGGTTGTAGACCACCGGGCCGATGTCCTTCATGGTGCGGGTGGCCAGCTCCGCCCCGAGTTGGGAACCGGAAACGAAGATGATCCGCAGCGAGGACAGGTCCGGTTTGATGTCCATCGCCTCCAGGGCGTCCACCATCCGGGAGAGCATCACCGGGACGGCGACCACCGCGGTGACCTTGTACTTGGGGATGTCACCCAGCACGGTGGCCGGATTGAACCGGCGGTGCAGGATCAGCGTCGAGCCCAGCGTCATCGCGATGGTGGCGTGCAGGTAGCCCAGCGCATGGAACATCGGCGAGGGCAGCGCGGTCACCTCGCGGGCCTTGAACGGGACATGGGACAGCACGCCGCCGAGCGGGGCCAGCGTCGGCGGGGCGTGCCGGTTGGCGCCCTTGGGGGTTCCGGTGGTGCCGCTGGTCAAGATGATGATCGACGACCGTTTGGTGGCCTTGGGTGCGGTGCGCGTGCTGCTGCGGGCGATCAGCTCGGCCAGCGTCTCATCGGTGCTGGAAGACGGCGTCTCGGTGTCGGGGTTGTTGCCCAACGCCCGCAGCTTGCCCAGCGGTGTGTCGGCCAGCGAGACGGCGTCGGCGTACTCGTCGTCGTAGATGATGAGCTTGCCGCCCTCCCGGGCGGCGACGTCGCGGATCTGCGGCCCGGAGAACTCGGTGTTGAGCAGGATGGTGCGGGCGCCCACCCGGGCGCAGGCGTAGTTGGCGATCAGGAACCAGCGGTGGTTGCGGGCCAGGATGGCCACCCCGTCGCCGCCCTTGACGCCGATGGCCAGCAGGCCGTTGGCGACGGCGTTGCTGGCGTCGTTGAGTTCGGCGAAGGTCATCGACCCCTCGTCGTCGATGATCGCCGTCGCGTTCGGGGTGCGGCGGGCGTTGAGCGCCGGGATCATGCCCACCTCGCCCCAGCGCCGGAGGTCGGCGACCATGCCCGCGATGTTCTGCGGCGGCTCCAATCCGAACGCGCCGGACCGAATCATCTTCTGCAGGTAATGCAGTTCGGCCGAACCGCGTTCGGCGACTCGGGCGACCTTGCCCAGCGCCTGGGCGCCTAGATCCGAGAGCATGACTCAACACTAGGTGACAAGCCGGGGCGGTCACTTACGATCGGCGGCATGGGCGGATCGTCGGAAGGCGGCCTCACCCTGGAGCTGGCCGGCCGTCCGGTCACCATCACCCATCCCGACAAACCGGTGTTCCCGCCGGCCGCGGGCCGGCCCGCGATCACCAAAATGGACCTGGTCCGTTACTACCTGTCGGTCGCCGACGGCGCCGTGGGCGGGGTCTGCGAGCGCCCGATGATCCTGAAAAGGTTCGTCAAAGGCATTGGCAGCGAAGCGATCTTCCAGAAACGCGCGCCCAAGAACCGGCCGGCATGGGTGGACGTCGCCGAACTGCACTACGCCTCGGGCACCTCGGCCGCCGAGGCGGTGATCCACGACGCGGCAGGGCTGGCCTGGCTGATCAACCTCGGCTGCGTCGACCTCAATCCGCATGCGGTGCGGGCCGACGATCTGGACCATCCCGACGAACTGCGCATCGACCTGGACCCGACACCGGGCGTGGAATGGGGGCAGATCCTCGACGTCGCCGAGGTGGTGCGCGGGGTGCTCGACGACCACGGCCTCACCGGGTGGCCCAAGACGTCGGGATCGCGGGGCTTCCACGTCTACGCCCGCATCACCCCGCACTGGCCGTTCCCGCAAGTCCGGCTGGCCGCACAGACCGTCGCCAGAGAAGTGGAACGCCGCGCCCCGGAGCTGGCCACCAGCCAGTGGTGGAAGGAAGAGCGGCACGGGGTGTTCGTCGACTTCAACCAGAACGCCAAGGACCGCACCATGGCGTCGGCCTACTCGGTACGCGCCACCCCTGACGCGCGGGTGTCCACCCCACTGGACTGGAGCGAGGTGCCCGATTGCGACCCATGGCAATTCACCATCCACACCGTGCCGGCCCGGTTCGCCGAACACGGCGACCCGTGGCAGCCGATGGCGCAGACGGCCGGGTCGCTGGAGCCGCTGCTGCGCCTGGCCGAAGAACTGGGCCCGCCGCAGCGGCCACCGCGTGGCGGCAAACCACTGATCGAGATCGCCCGCACCAAGACCCGCGAGCAGGCCACCGCCGCTCTTGAGCTGTGGCGGCAGCGTCATTCCGGCGCCGCCGCCCTACTGGAACCGGCCGACGTCCTGGTCGACGCGATGCGCGGGCCGAGCTCGGTCTGGTACCGCATCCGGATCAACTTGCAGCACGTACCGGCCGAGCAGCGCCCGCCGCAGGAAGAGCTGATCGCCGACTACAGCCCCTGGGACGGGTATTCGGGGCACCAGAGTCCACCGGCCGATTGATCCGATGAGGTTGGATGGTCCGGTGGAGATCAGCCGCTCCCGCACCGTGGACGCCGCCCCCGAGGCGGTGTGGCAGGTGCTGGCCGATTTCGGCGCGATCAGCTCCTGGGCGCCCACGGTCGACCACTCCTGCCTGCTGGAACACGGCCCGGACGGGGCGACGGTCGGCACGTCGCGGCGGGTGCAGATCGGTCGAGACACCCTGGTCGAGCGGATCACCGAGTTCACCGGGCCGGCCGCGCTGGCTTACGCCATCGAGGGGTTGCCGCGGCGGCTGGGCCGGGTGGTCAATCGTTGGACGCTGGACCCGGCGTCCGGGGGCGCCACCACCGTCACGCTGACCAGCACGGTGCACATCGGCGCCAACCCGGCGGCGCGGCTGGCCGAACGCGCCGTCTGCCGGTATCTGGCCAAGCGGTCCGAAGAGATGCTCACCGGACTGCGCGCACGAATGGAGGTTCCCCATGAATGAACAGATGAATGACCGTCCCGACATCGTCATCGTGATGACCGACGAGGAACGCGCGATCCCGCCGTATGAGTCCCCTGAGGTGCTCACCTGGCGGGACCGGGTGCTGACCGGACGCAAGTGGTTCGACGAGCACGGCGTCAGCTTCACTCGGCATTACACCGGCTCACTGGCCT
>CAYPTG010000241.1:0-4028 GCA_964413455.1 uncultured Mycobacterium sp.
GGACCGCGTCGGGATGCAGCAGTTCAACGCGATCTGGACCGGCCCGGACACCCTGCCGCTGCCCGACGAGATCGAAAATCCGCAGCGGTGGATCCGTCGAGTGCTCTAGCCGCGCTGCGCAACGCGGTGGCCGGCTTCGCCGGCACCTGGCTGCCCGACCCGCAGCTGTGGTGTGTGGCGCTCTCCGGCGGTCCGGACTCGCTGGCGCTGACCGCCGCTGCCGCCGCGCTGCGCCCGACGACCGCGCTGATCGTCGACCACGGGCTGCAACCGGACTCCGCGGCGATCGCCCAGAACGCCGCCCGGCAGGCACTGGAGTTGGGCTGCGTGGCGGCGCGGGTGCTGCCGGTTCAGGTGGGTACGACGGGCGGACCCGAGGCCGCCGCCCGCACCGCCCGCGACGCCGCCCTGGCCGACGCCCGCGCCGGAGCGCCGGTGCTGCTGGCTCACACCCTCGACGACCAGGCCGAGACGGTGCTGCTCGGGTTGGGCCGCGGCTCCGGGCCGCGGTCGATCGCCGGGATGCGGGTCGCCGACCCACCATGGCACCGTCCGCTGCTGGGGGTACAGCGTGCGGTCACCCACGCGGCTTGTGCCGAGGCCGGGGTGACGCCCTGGGACGACCCGCACAACCCCGATCGACGGTTCACCCGAGTGCGGCTGCGCCGTGAGGTGCTGCCGCTGCTGGAGGACGTGCTGGGCGGCGGGGTAGCCGAGGCGCTGGCTCGGACCGCCGCGGCGCTGCGCGAGGACACCGACGCCCTCGACACCCTGGCCGCCGCGCCGCTGGTTTCGGCCGTCGACGACGGCACGCTGGCCATCCCGGCGATTGCCGATCTGCCGGATGCGTTGCGCCGCCGGGTGATTCGCGGCTGGCTGCTCGACGGCGGCGCCACCGGACTGACCGACGACCAGTTGCGCCGGGTGGACGCCTTGATCACCGGGTGGCGCGGTCAGGGCGGGGTGGCGGTCGGCTGTCGCAAGCCGGGCACCCGGCTGTTCGCCGAGCGCACCGGCGTGGAGCTGCGGATGCGCACCGAACCAGTCGTCGAGCGAGACAATCGGTCCGTCGAGTCGACGATGCCGCCGCGTTAGCGGCGGAGGAGGAGCGAGACAATCGGTCCGGCGAGCATTGATCGTCGCGCGACGTGATCAGGTTGTGGCACGCTGATGCTCGTGTCGGCCGATGACCTGTACCCCCATGACATCGAGTCGATTCTGGTGTCCGAGGAACAGATCCACGCTCGCACCGCCGAACTGGCCGCCGACGTGGCCCGCGACTATGCCGACACCCTGACCGGCCAGGATCTGCTGCTGGTGACCGTCCTCAAGGGGGCGGTCATGTTCGTCTCCGATCTGGCCCGGGCGATCCCGCTGCCCACCCAACTGGAGTTCATGGCGGTCAGCTCCTATGGATCGGCGTCCTCGTCATCCGGTGTGGTGCGCATCCTCAAAGACCTGGACCGAGACATCGCCGATCGTGACGTGCTCATCGTCGAGGACATCGTGGACTCCGGCCTGACGCTGTCCTGGCTGCTGCGCAACCTGGCCAGCCGGCAACCCAAGTCACTGCGGGTGTGCACCCTGCTGCGCAAGCCCGACGCGGTACGCGCCGACGTCGACATCGCCTATGTCGGATTCGACATCCCGAACGACTTCGTCGTCGGTTACGGGCTGGACTACGCCGAGCGCTACCGCGACCTGCCGTATATCGGGACGCTGCACCCCAAGGTCTACGAGCACTAGCCGCGCGACGATCAAGCCGTACCGGCTAGGTCAGCTCCCAGACCACCGTCACCGAGAACCCCACGGTCTGCTGGCCGGGCTGCAATGGGACGCTGTCGGCCATCGCCCCGGCCGGCAGCGGCGCCATCGTCGGAAGTGGCACTGCGCCGCCCGGCGCCTCGGAGATCGCGATCACCTTGCCCAGTGACATCCCGGACAGCTTCGCGTACTGATCGGCCCGATTCTTGGCGTCTTGGAACGCACGGGTTCGGGCGTCGGCGACCAGCTTGCCGTCGTCCTCGATCGAAAAGTTGACCGAGTTGATCCGGGTGGCGTTACCGCCGGCGTCGACGATTGTGGCCAGCGCCCGTGACGCGGTGTCGATCTTGCGGATCTTGACGCTGATCGCGTTGCCGGCCCGGTAGCCGGTGATCACCGATCGGTCGCCGTACTCCGGCTGCAGGGTGACCGTGGTGGTACTGATGTCGTCGGCGGCGATCCCGCTTGCGGTGAGCGCGTTGATCACCGCCCGTTGACGTTCGTTGGTCTGATTCATCGCCGCGGTGACGTCCGGGGCGACCGCTTCGATGCTCACATTCGCGGTCAGTGTGTCCGGCGCACCCTGTACTTCGCCGGAGCCCACCACCGTCACTTGGCGGGCGTTGGCCTGCACCGGCGGCGCGTTGTCGCATCCGGACAACGCCGCACCCACGACCAACAGCGCCGCCGCGCTGGCGAAGTGCCGATTCATCTAAACCTCATCGGATAGTGCGGCTAAAAGCGGACCACGGTGCCGCAACCAAGCACGGTAGCCTGAAGCCTGCAACGCAGCGCGTATCGGCATATCGGAAGGACGAGGGCCCTCGGGGCCGAGATCGATGAACCGAAAAAACATTGCCCGCACCCTGACGGTGATCGCTGCCGTGTTGTTGCTCGGCTGGGTGTTCTTCTACTTCAACGACGACACCCGCAGCTTCAAACCGATGGACACCTCGGTGGCCGTCGCGCAGATCAACGCCGACAACGTCAAGGACGCGCAGATCGACGACCGCGAGCAGCAGCTCCGTCTCGAACTCAAGAGCGGCAACGCCGAAAGCGGCAACGCCACCAAGGTCATCGCCAAGTATCCGACCGGCTACGCGGTCCCGCTGTTCGAATCGCTGACCGCCAAGGGCGTCAAGACCAACACCGTGGTCAACCAGCCCAGCGTGCTGGGTTCGCTGCTGGTGTACATGCTGCCGCTGATCCTGCTGCTCGGGCTGTTCCTGATGTTCTCCCGGATGCAGACCGGTGGCCGGATGGGCTTCGGCTTCGGCAAGTCGCGGGCCAAGCAGCTGACCAAAGACATGCCCAAGACCACCTTCTCCGACGTGGCCGGCGCCGACGAGGCGGTCGAGGAGCTCTACGAGATCAAGGACTTCCTGCAGAACCCGGCCCGGTATCAGGCGCTGGGCGCCAAGATCCCCAAGGGCGTGCTGCTGTACGGCCCGCCCGGCACCGGCAAGACCCTGCTGGCCCGCGCGGTGGCCGGTGAGGCCGGGGTGCCGTTCTTCACCATCTCCGGCTCGGACTTCGTGGAGATGTTCGTCGGTGTCGGCGCCTCCCGGGTGCGCGACCTGTTCGAGCAGGCCAAGCAGAACTCCCCGTGCATCATCTTCGTCGACGAGATCGACGCCGTCGGCCGTCAGCGTGGCGCCGGTCTGGGCGGCGGCCACGACGAACGCGAACAGACCCTCAACCAGCTGCTGGTCGAAATGGACGGCTTCGGCGATCGCCAGGGCGTCATCCTGATCGCCGCCACCAACCGCCCGGACATCCTGGATCCGGCGTTGCTGCGGCCCGGCCGCTTCGATCGGCAGATCCCGGTGTCCTCACCGGATCTGGCCGGCCGCAAAGCGGTGCTGCGGGTGCATGCCCAGGGCAAGCCGTTGGCCCCGGACGCCGACCTGGACGGCCTGGCCAAACGCACCGTCGGCATGTCCGGCGCCGATCTGGCCAACGTCATCAACGAGGCCGCGCTGCTCACCGCGCGAGAGAACGGCACCATCATCACCGGTGCGGCCCTGGAAGAGGCCGTCGACCGGGTGATCGGCGGCCCGCGGCGCAAAGGCCGCATCATCAGCGAGCTGGAGAAGAAGATCACCGCCTACCACGAGGGCGGCCACACCCTGGCCGCCTGGGCGATGCCCGATATCGAGCCGATCTACAAGGTCACCATCCTGGCCCGCGGCCGCACCGGCGGCCACGCCGTCTCGGTGCCCGAAGACGACAAGGGCCTGATGACCCGCTCGGAGATGATCGCC
>CAYPTG010000242.1:0-1604 GCA_964413455.1 uncultured Mycobacterium sp.
GTGCGCAGCGATCCCGGCGATGACGCCCGGGTGCTGGTGGAAGCGATGAATCCCCAACTACTGGTGCAGGTGACCGACGAAACCGCTTTGCAGGAGGTCGCCGACGAGGTCACTGCCAGACTGCGGGCCGCGATCGAAACATTAGGTCCTCCAACCTCATAACCCTCGGATGTGCGGTTCCCCCGAGATCGTGGAGGGTTTCCTATGCCGCTTCCGGCTTGGTCTTGGATTCCCTGATCTCGTAGTTGACGGGTGATAACCCGTCGGCGGCACTGTGCCGGCGTTGGTGATTGTAGAAGGTGTAACACCAGTCGATTACTACCGACCGTGCATGGACAGTATCACGGAACTGATTGCGGGACAACACTTCCCATTCCAGCGAGGAGAAGAACGCCTCCGCGGCGGCATTATCGAAGCACGATCCGACCCGGCCCATCGACTGCCGAATCCCCAACGTGCGGCACAGCGTGGTGAATGCGTTCGCGGTGTAGGTGCTGCCACGATCGGTGTGAAAAATGACCCGCTGGGACTCCTCATCCGCCCAGATCGCCTGGCGGCCGCCGCGGGCCGCTACGGCCATCTTGATGGCCGCACAGGCCAACTCGGCATCCGGGTGCAGGCCCATCGCCGCTCCGAGCAGTCGGCGACTGTAGAGGTCGATCACCGTCGCCAGGTACAACTTTTGCCCACACTCGGTGGGAATCTCGGTCATGTCACCGACCCACTTCAGATTCGGTCCAGAGGCCGTGAAGTCCCGTTTGACCAGGTCAGGGAACTTCGGCGCGGTCCTATCCTGCTTGGGCAGCCCGTTGCGGCGCTTGATCCGGCGCGCCACCAACCCCTGCCGGCGCATCGACTCGGCCACCGACTTCTCCGAGACCTCCCAGCCCAGATCACGCAGGTCAGACACCAGCCGCGGCGACCCATGCAAACCCCTGGCCGCCGCGAACGCCGTCGCGACCGCGGCATCCAGGCGCGCACGGCGTCGATCGGTATCGGTGTGCAACCCGTCGGTGTTGCCGGCGCGAGCGATCCACTTGTAGAACCACGACACGCTGAGGCCCAACAGCACGCACGTCATCGCATGCGGCACTCGGTACTTGGTCCTCTGGTCGGCGATGAAGCGTGCCACACTCACTTCGTCGCCTCCTTCACCCACAGGACCACCGATCGCTTGAGGACATCACGCTCCATCCGCAGCTCAGCGTTCTCGGTGCGCAGACGCTTGAGCTCGGCCATGTCGTCGCGGGTCAACTCCCCACGACCTTCCCGGGCCTCGCGGTCCTGGTTGACCCAATTGCCCAAAGTGCCCTCATGGACCCCCAGATCCCGAGCCACCTGCGCGATCGACTTACCCGTCTCACGCACGATCCGAACAGCCCCCTCACGGAACTCCCGGTCGTACTTCTTCCGTTTCTCTGACATCGCTACTCCTTATAGCTGATGCCTCCACGGTCTCGGGGGAGGGTCAGATGGGTCATGCGGTCAGGTCTGGTGAGATTTCGACCTCGGAGGTTGCCGGGGTTCGGCAGTTTGAGGCGTTTGAGCATCAACGCGTTGACCGCCACGATCAAGCTTGAGCCCGACATGGACAGTGCCGCGAT
>CAYPTG010000242.1:1614-4022 GCA_964413455.1 uncultured Mycobacterium sp.
AACATCGCAACGCGCCCCGGCGTAGTGGCGGCCCACGCTGACTTGCTGCCAGGCCACACACACCACCCCGTTGGCGCTGACATGTCGGCTAACCCACTGCCCGCCGGTGCGGTCCGGGCCTGCAGCGGCCACGCCCGGGTCGGGGCCGGCGACGGTGATAGCGGGGCGAAACCGGGCGGCCGGGGTATCCATATCCAGTGCCTGGTGCGGCCGGCCGGTGTTGTAATCGGCCACCCACTCATCCAACGCGGCCTGGGCGGCCCGCAGGTTCGCGAAAGGCTTTACCGTAGAAAGAAATTCCGCGCGCATGCTGCGATGCAGCCGCTCGATCTTGCCCGTCGTGGTCGGAGACCGGGGCTGGGTCAACAGATGCTCAATCCCGTTCTCCCGGCAGATCGCATCGAAGAGCACCTCCACCGGCGGATGGTTGAACCGGCCGGTGAACACCTTGCCGTTATCGGTCAAGATCTGCACCGGCGCCCCATAGGCAGCAATCGCGGCCCGAAGGCCATCACAGACCGCCCGGGTGCGCTCACGGGCCATCAACCGCGCCGATACACAAAACCGGGAATGATCATCAATACCGGTCAACGCCTTGGCGCAGGTGCCATCGGCCAGCGGGAACCCGCCCACGACGTCCATCTGCCACAACTCCATCGGCTCCCCACGCTCCCAGCGTTTCCACTTCCGAGAGCGCCGATCCCGCGTGGCCCGGTCGATCATCCCGGCCCGCAGCAACGCCCGATACACCGCTGACTCCGACGGCACCGGCGCCACCTCGCGTTTGGCCAACTCGAACACCAGCCGCCGCGGACCCCAATACGGCCGCGACCGACGCAGCTCCAACACCGCCGCCTCCACCTGCGCCGGCATCTGATGCGGACACCGCGCCGGGCGATGAGACCGATCCTTGAGCCCCTCCAGCCCTTCGGCCTCATAACGGGCCAACCACGCATGCACGGTCTGCCGCGACACCCCCACCTTGCTAGCCACCTGCGAAATCGCCAGGCCATCACTGATAACCGCCAAAACCGCCTGATACCTCTGCTCAGCCACGCTGATCTCCCTCATAACCGGGGAGTGTCAAGGGGGACTTGACCCCATGTGTTGGACACGCTTAATCCCAGGAATGTCCTGGGGGA
Organism: uncultured Mycobacterium sp.; assembly: GCA_964413455.1. Taxonomy (GTDB): domain Bacteria; phylum Actinomycetota; class Actinomycetes; order Mycobacteriales; family Mycobacteriaceae; genus Mycobacterium. Next base: position 2,757 of record CAYPTG010000242.1, read on the forward strand.
AGCGAGATGATCCAACCCGATGGCAAGGAAGAATTATCCAGAGGAGTTCAAGCGTGACGCGGTCGCGCTGTACCGGGATACCGAGGGTGCGACGATCACGGTGATCGCCGCGGAGCTCGGTGTCAGCGAGGCGACGCTGTCGACGTGGTGCAAGGCCGCCGGTGTGGCGATCCGGCACCGCAGGGCCGCCTCGTCCCAGCAGGCCGCGGCTCGCGACGAGACCGCTGAGCAGGAGCTCGCCCGGCTGCGTGCCGAGAACAAGGCGCTGCAGGCGGAGAAGTCCAAGTTGGCCACCGAGCGCGACATTCTGCGGTCGGCGGCCAAATATTTCGCCGGGGCGACGAACTGGTGAGCCGCTTCCAGTTCGTCGCCGACCACCGGGACGCCTTCGAGGTGAAGTGGCTGTGCGAGGTCGTCGAGATCGCGCGTTCATCGTTCTACGCCTGGCTGGCCGGCGCCGATGCGCGCGCGAAGCGTCAGGCCGCTGATGAGGCGCTCGTGGAGCGGATCCGGGTGGTGCACGGCGAGGACAACACCTACGGGGGGCCGCGGATCACCGCCGAGCTCAACGACGGTGTGCCCGAACATGAGCGGGTCAACCACAAGCGGGTGGCCCGGGTGATGCGCGGCGCGCAGATCGCCGGCTACCGGCGCAAACGCCGGGTCAAGACCACGGTGGCTGATCCGGCCAACCAGAAGGTCCCTGACCTGCTCAACCGGGATTTCACCGCACCGGCGATCAATGTTGCCTATGTCGGCGACATCACCTACCTGCCGCTGGCCACCGGCGGCAATCTGTACCTGGCCACGGTGATCGACTGCTGCTCCCGGCGGGTGGCGGGGTGGGCGATCGCCGATCACATGCGCACCGAACTGGTCGAGGATGCGCTGCGCGCCGCTGCCGCGTTACGGGGTTCACTGACTGGTGCCGTGTTCCACTCGGATCACGGAAGTCAGTACACCTCAAAGGATTTCGCGAACCTCTGTAGCGAGTTGGGCGTCACCCAGTCGATGGGTGGGGTGGGGTCAAGTGCCGATAACGCCTTGGCCGAATCGTTCAACGCCACCCTCAAACGCGAAGTCCTGCAGGACCGCAGCACCTGGCCGGACGCGGCGACCTGCCGCCGCGAGGTGTTCCGCTGGCTGGCCCGCTACAACACCAAACGACGCCACTCCCACTGCCGTCATTCCAGCCCCGCCACCTACGAAAGTGACCTGTTCCCGGTGCCCCGGACTGTTTCTGTGGGGTGTTCACGCGGCAGTGTT
>CAYPTG010000243.1:0-4008 GCA_964413455.1 uncultured Mycobacterium sp.
GCGGCCTCGTGGGTGAGCACGAACAGCCGCGGCGGCTCGCCGGGCAGCTCGGCCAGCTCGCGGGCCACCTTGACCAGCGGTGCGACGTGGTCGCGGCCGCGTGCCACCGGATCATGGGTCGGTCCCGGCTTCCCCTCGCCTACGCCGGCACCTGCGGCGCCAACTCCGGCGAGCCTCGCCGAACCTCCCGGTTCATGGGCCGGTCGGGTGTGCAGCGGTGTTGGCATCGTCGAGGGCTGGCGGGGGACCATCGTGCATCGCGTCGAACTCGACGCCGCCGGGGTGATTACTCGCTCGAAGGTCGTCGACCCGTCCTGGTTCAACTGGCCCGCGCTGCCGGTGGCGATGGCTAGCACCATCGTCCCGGACTTCCCGCTGACCAATAAGAGCTTCAACCAGTCCTACGCCGGCAATGACCTGTAATTTCCTAGCACGAACAGCGGTTATGCTAGATTTCTAAGGTAGGCAGATAGCGATTTCGACGGCCGGCATATGCGAAACGAGGAGCGCCCCCATGGTAGAGGCATCGCGTGAGCCGCTGTACCGGATGAAGGCCGATTTCTTCAAGACACTGGGCCATCCCGCACGGATCCGGGTTCTGGAGTTGCTCAGCGAACGCGAGCATGCCGTCTCCGAGATGGTGCCGGAAATCGGTATCGAGCCGTCCAACCTGTCCCAGCAGCTGTCCATCCTGCGCCGGGCCGGCCTGGTCGTCGGCCGACGCGACGGCCTGTCGGTGACCTACGCCCTGACCACCCCCCGGGTGGCCGAACTGCTGGTCACCGCGAGAGCGATCCTGACCGGTGTGATCGCCGGGCAGGCCGAGACGTTGGAGGACCGCACCGAGCCCGACGATCTGGTGAAGTCATAGCCGGGACATAGCGGTGGCCAATGGCCGGCACACGCCGGCCATTGACGATGAACGCCATGACCTTCACCGAGGCCCCGGCGGTCCGTCGACCCAACGCCGCCCGAATCGCCGCCGAGCGCGGTGTGCCGGTGCTCGACGTCGTCGTCCCGGTGTACAACGAGCAGGCAGCGCTTTCCCGCTCGGTGCACCGCCTGCACGAGCATCTGCGCGAGACGTTCCCGTTCCCCTTCCGGATCACCGTCGCCGACAACGCGAGCACCGACGACACCCCGACGATCGCCGCGGCGCTGGCCGACGAATTACCGGAGGTGCGTTGCGTGCGGCTGGAAGAGAAAGGCCGGGGCCGGGCGCTGCACCAGGTGTGGTCGTCCTCGAACGCGCCGGTGCTGGCTTATATGGACGTCGACCTTTCCACCGATCTGGCCGGGCTCTCACCGCTAGTGGCGTCGCTGGTGTCCGGTCATTCCGACCTGGCGATCGGCACGCGGCTCAGCCGCGGCTCCCGGGTGATCCGTGGTGCCAAGCGGGAGTTCACGTCCCGCTGCTACAACCTGATCCTGCGTTCGGCGTTGGCCGCGAAGTTCAGTGACGCGCAATGCGGGTTCAAGGCCATCCGCGCCGACGTGGCGCATTGCCTTCTGCCGCATGTGCGCGACACCGGATGGTTTTTCGACACCGAACTGCTGGTGCTGGCCGAGCGCAGCGGGTTGCGCATCCACGAGGTGCCGGTCGATTGGGTCGATGACCCGGACAGCCGGGTGGATATCGTCGGCACCGCTGTCGATGACCTCAGGGGAGTCGCTCGGCTCCTCAAAGGCTTTGCCACCGGGGCGATTCCGGTGAATTCGATCGGCGCGCGGTTCGGCCATCGGGCCGGGGCGCCGCGTTCGCTGTTGAATCAGAGCGTCCGGTTCGCCGTGGTCGGGGTGTTCTCCACACTGGCCTATCTGGCGCTCTATCTGGCGATGCGACCGATGGGCGCCCAAGCCGCGAACCTGATTGCACTGCTGCTGACCGCGATCGCCAACACTGCGGTGAACAGGTGGTTCACGTTCGGGGTCCGTGGGCGAAACAGCGTGGTGCGTCATCAGTTTCAGGGCTTGGTGGTGTTCGGCATCGGGCTCGTATTGACCAGCGGCGCGTTGGCGTTGCTCAACAGCTTCGGTGAGCCGCTACGTGTCACCGAGGTTACGGTTCTGGTCCTGGCCAACCTGATTGCCACGGTGACGCGCTTTCTGTTGTTGCGCGGCTGGGTGTTTCATCCGCGCAGGGTCGATTCGTGCAATGGAGGTACGCGATGACGGTCCTGGATCAGCAGGTTAGTCCGCCAAAGGCGGCCGACGATCTACTCGTTCAGCCCGTGGGGCCTCGCTGGGAGCGACTCGCGCTGTGGACACTGCTCGGCGGCACTGCCGTGCTCTACCTGTGGGGACTGGGTTCGGCCAAGTGGGCCAACGAGTACTACGCGGCCGCGGTTCAGGCCGGAACCCAGAACTGGACGGCGTTGCTGTTCGGTTCACTGGACGCCGGAAACGCCATCACGGTCGACAAGCCGCCGGCCTCCTTGTGGGTAATGGCCTTGTCCGGGAAGGTCTTTGGGTTCAATACCTGGTCGATGCTGGTGCCCCAGGCACTGATGGGTGTTGCTGCCGTGGCGCTGCTTTACGGCGCGGTGCGGCGGGTCTCCGGCTACCGGGCCGGACTGCTTGCCGGCGCCGTGCTGGCGCTGACGCCGGTGGCCGCGTTGATGTTCCGGTTCAACAATCCTGATGCGCTGCTGGTGCTGTTGTTGGTTGCCGCTGCCTACTGCGTCACCCGAGCACTCGATGGGGCACCGACCCGTTGGGTGGCGCTAGCCGGAATCGTCCTCGGGTTGGCGTTTCTGACGAAGCTTCTGCAGGCGTTGCTCATCGCCCCGGGACTGGCGCTGGTGGTGCTGGTGGCCCTGCCGGGCAGCGTGTGGCAGCGGATACGCACGCTGGCTGTCGGGCTGGCGGCAACGGTGCTCAGTGCCGGCTGGTATGTGGCTCTGGTCTCGTTGTGGCCCAGTGCGTCCCGGCCCTATATCGGTGGTTCGACCGACAACAGCCTGCTGCAGTTGACGCTCGGCTACAACGGTCTAGGGCGAGTGTTCGGCGGAGACGGTAACCCCGGTGGGCCAGGCGGATTTCCGGGAGGCCCTCCGGGCGGAATGCCGGACGGTCCGCCCGGCCTGCCTGGCGGACCCGGCGGCCGGGGCGGCTTCGGCGGGTCTCCCAGCATCACAAGGCTTTTCGACCAGTCGATGGGTACTGAAATCTCCTGGCTGCTGCCGGCGGCGCTCATCGCGTTGATCGCCGGACTCTGGTACACCCGTAAGGCGCCGCGCACCGACCGCACCCGTGCGGCATTGCTGCTGTGGGGCGGCTGGCTCCTGGTGACCGCACTGATGTTCAGCTTCATGAAGGGGATCATGCATCCCTACTACACCGTCGCGCTGGCTCCGGCTATTGCTGCGATCATTGCTATCGGGGTGCAGAACCTGTGGAGCAGAAGGGATCTCGTCTCGACCCGATTGGCGCTGGCCGCGATGTTGGGTTCGACGGGCGTGTGGAACTTCATTCTGCTGACTCGAACGCCCGAGTGGCTGCCGTGGCTGCGATGGGTGCTGGTTGGCGGATCTGCGGTGATTGCCGCTGCGATCGCCGTCGGTGCACACCGGGCGGGCCGGTGGACGACGGCGCTGGCGGCAGCCGGGCTGCTCGTCGGCTTGGGCGCCACCGCCGGCTATACCGTCGAAACCGTGCTCACCGCACACGGGGGATCGATACCGACCTCGGGGCCACACCGCGAGGATGTGGACTTCGGGCCAGGCGGGCCAGGTGCCCCCGGTGGACCCGGGTTCGGGGGAGAGCCAGCTGGCGACAACGCCGAACTCAACACCATGTTGACGAAGACCGAAAATCGTTGGGCCGCAGCGACCGTCGGCTCTCATTCCGCGGCCGGACTGGAACTGGCCACCGGGACATCCGTTATGTCAATTGGCGGGTTCAGCGGTGGCGACCCGTCGCCGACCCTGCAGCAGTTCCAGACCTATGTGGCCGAGGACCAAATCCACTACTTCGTCGTCGGCAAAGGACCCGGCGGCGGGGGACCCG
>CAYPTG010000244.1:0-4006 GCA_964413455.1 uncultured Mycobacterium sp.
GCTGTGAGCGAAACAACCCCCACTTGAGCAGAAACGCCCAAGAAACAGGTAGCAGATGGCTAGTCACGGAACCGAGGAGTAATTAGATGGCTGAGAATGTGTGGGTGTTGGTGATCGATCATCGCCACGGGACGGACTCTTCCGTGCACCGTACCGAAGGCGGAGCGCGGGAGGCCCTGCACTCCTATGTGGTGCAGTTTTGGGATGAGGTGGTGGGACGGCATGGGCTCGCCGACAAGATGCCCGAGGATCCCAGTGAGGCGATCGACGCTTATTTTGAAGCCATGGAAGATGAGGGTTACACGCTCGGGCCTGCCGAGCTGGGTGAGTAACCCCACCAGGTTGGTTATCCGGAGCGTCGACCCACGGGCCGATAGGCGGGGACTTCTCTGCTTTCGATGAGCCAGTGCTTCGCCGGGAAGTGTCCGCGCACCTCATCACGATCGCCGGCGATGTTCTCGATGACTAAGGAAGGGATGGTGCGTGAGGTGGCGCGGTATTCCACGGTGGTGTCACCGTCGACGTAATCGGCAATGCGACGGCGGATCACAGCGGAGAGGGTTTCACCGTTGGATTCCGCGGCGCGCTGGCCGGATTCCCATTCGTCATCGGGGATGCGGATGGTGCGGCGCGGGGTGGACTGATCGTCGTCGGGCACGGCGACCAGTGTCGCATCTGTCATGACGCCGCCTTCACCTTGTCGTTCCTTCGCCGGCGCCGGCAGCCGCCCCGGGTCAGGCCATCGGTGGCGATGGCCGAGCGTTCCGCGCCGTTGTCTTGGCGGAAAAGCATCACGATGTCGCCCGGCAGAGATCGGTGCTCATTCGGTCAGCTCGGCTCCGCTTTTGTATCGGTGGTGATTAGGCGTGCTTACCCAGTCGTGCATATATCGAGGGATGTAGCAGGTCTGGCAGGCTTCGTTGCCGCTCTTGTCGTAGAGTTTGCCGCCGCGCCTCGTGTAGCCGTACTTCGTCTCGTATTCGTCGGTGCCCTGGCCTGTTGCGGCGGTGCAGAGGTCGCAGCACGCTCGGTACTGCTGGGCGCTCTCGTCGAACGATGCGCCGTTGGCCGTTGCTGCGCTATGAGCGGCTGAGGTGATGGCAGCCACCTGGTTGCCGGTCAGGACGCCGTTCTGCGCATCGTAGAGCTGGCGGATCGACTCCGCTGCCGCATCGCGTGCGGTTTTGGGCGATGCGCTTAGTCTGGCGTGAGCGTGGAGCTGAGCCTGTTCCAGGCTCAAGTAATCGGGAGTGATGGTGAAGGTGCGCGCCTTAGATGCGCTATCGAATGTCATGACGAATAGAATACCACGTCATGACAGCGAATGCAATGGTCGCGGTTAGATGGGACCGAGCTCGCCGGCCGTTGGGTATTGCTCGGGTTCGGGGGGCGTGAGCTGATGACAGGTTGGGAGCCGGCCGCTGCCGCGGCGGTGGCTCACGGCCACACGGAAGTCGCGAACGGAATTGTCGCGCCAGAATTCGTGGCGGTCTCAATCTGGTGCTCGGAAACGGGATAGGAAAGACGTATTGCCCGCGCCACCACCTACCCACCGGCCCCCACTCATCACGGCCGAACCGAGACACCCGCCCAAGGGGGGAGAAATCTAATGAGACAGCGCACCGTATTCAGGCTCTGCCCTGCACACCAGCATCTCGGCGCCGAGGGCCGGCATCGTCTCGCGGAAATCGTCTGTGAGGGCGGGCCCGCATACGGGCGACCCTGCCACCCCGCCGGGCTGTGTGAGATTCAACCAGGCTCCGACCTCTTCGTACCCACGGCTACCGATGCAGTGGCGCGTGAATGGGTTGAGAATTGGACGATCAACGAACGTCGCAACGCCGAGTCGGGGCACCCATGACGCTGACCATCGGCCACATGACCTGGTACACCGTGGGTCGCTAGGCAGTAGGTTTCGCCGAATCAGAGCTGCGAAACAGGAAATGGCAACGAGAGGACAATTCGGATGGCTAATTACGACTCAGTGGGGCGGACGAACTATTTCGCGGTAAAGGACAAGGCCGCTTTGGCTGCGCTCCTATCCGGCTCCGGAATTGAGATTGTTGACGGGGACGACGGGAGTTCGGTGGCGCTGCTGGACAGCGAAGGCGCGGGCTGGATGCTCTACACCGAAGACGATGAGGACGTGGGCGAGGACCGCGACCTGACCGACCTCATTGGTGATCACCTACAACCCGGCGCGGTTGCAGTGTTCAAGGCCGTCGGGCGAGAGAAGCTGCGCTATCTGGGCGGGTACTCAGTGGCGGTCAACGACCAAGGCGCCAAAGTTGAGGTCAACCTCGACGATATCTACGACGCGGCCGCGCAAGCGTTCGGAGTGGACCCCTCGAAGATCGGCCTTGCTGAACTCTGAGGGAAAACCGCATATGGCACTGGGCATTTCGTGTCCAACCCGCGCACAGTGTCTGCCATGCCGAATGTCGTCAGACAACCCAAGCAAATGAGCGGTCGGAAGGTCCCCGACGAGTCAAAGGAGGGACATCCCAGACTGTGCGCCCGTGAGTGGACCGTCGGTGTGGGCTGGTTGCGAGAGAGGGCTGGGGGCTGTTCGGTCGGAGGCCGAGCAGCTTGAGGGGTTCGAAAGTATGAGGGGCAGCTAGACGTCCTGCGTGGGCACTACGCCCCGGGCGGGGGATCGCCTTGGTGCGCCCGGTCTGTCGGCATTGGATTCACGTCCCGTGACGTGTCACTGGTCCTCGGGAATCTCGGGTCGGATGGATTGGTCGCTGGGTTTAGTAGCCTCGGCGGAGTCGCTGGTTGCGGATCTCGTTCTGGACGAAGGCGCGGATGTTGTCGGGGTCGTCGGTGCTTTGGACGAAGGTGTTTGCGATGAGCTCGACGACGCCGCGGCTGTACTCGTCGTCTGTGTCATCGTTTAGGGCGTCTAGTTCGACGGCTGTGGCGATAGCTTGGTCGAAGCCTTGGGTGGTCATGATGGCCATGTGCGTGTTCCCTTCTGGGGGCGCGGTCTTTAGCGCGCGGCTTTGTGCGGGGGGCAACTTTTCGCGCTCCGCGGCATCTTGATTATGGTCTCGCGGTGGGCGGGTTTGTGGGGTCTTCGGTGGCTGTGTCGGGCTCTGTTTTTGGGGTAGCAGGCCAGGCGGTGCGAGCCCTGCTGACCTGGTTCTGCCTGTAGCCCCGGCGGGTTAGCGCGCGGGTGTCGCCGATCAGAGACAACCCGATGACGACCAGGGCCCCCGCACCCACGCACGCCGACAAAGCCCTCGGCCGACCGTGTCGAGCCCCCTCGAACTCCACAGGTCCCCACGCCGCCGGCCGGGCTTCGGTACACCGTGCTTGAAGCCCCTTTGGCTGCGTGCCCCAGGTGGCCGCGGTGGACCGTCCGGGCAGGGGGCGCGGGTGAGTGCGGGGGAGTTGTGTAGCGCGCGGCCTAGGCGCGGAACGGAAGTATGAGGTGCGACGAGGAATCGAAAGGTCCAGCGAGATAGGCGTCTTGGGTGGGACCGATACAGACGTTGGCTTGATGTACGAAATGTACTGCGCTACAGTAGAATACGAAGTATTCATAAACATGGTGCGGGACAACCGATTAGCGCGGCAGCGCGACGGTTACTATCGCTGTAGCCTCAGATGGTCGGTGGCATTTAACCCCGCACCGCAGTCGCCCGGCGTTGTCGTCGACTCGCGCGAATGGGGCTGACCCGCTCGTAATGTAGGCGGTGAAGCATGAAATATGTTGGTATGCAGTGGAATACGAAGTATTCGCAAATACGGTGCAGTACAACGGAATAGCGCGTTAGCGCGTCGAAGAGAACTGAAATAGTAAGTGCTGCAAGGGTATTAAGATGTCGGCGTAGCCGACAGTAGCAACTACTCAAGTGATTACCGCACAGCCCGCAGATGTCCACATCACCGCTAGGCGACGGCGCAAGCCGGCGACCTAGCACTCATCCCAGCCACGAAAAGCCAACGCGCACAACGAAAACCGACCATCGCGTTAGCCGGCCATCGGCCGGCGGGGGCG
>CAYPTG010000245.1:0-3692 GCA_964413455.1 uncultured Mycobacterium sp.
CGTCGCACGGTCCGGTCACCGCCTGGCGCTGCGCGTTTGCCTGGCGTGGGTCGTGCTGTTCTGCGGCGCGCCGCCACCGGGGTCGGCGGCTCCGGCCGCGGCGGGCGTGCGTCCGGGCATCGAGGTCTTCCTCGACGACGTGCCAGCCGGCTTGCGCGGCAAACGGGTCGGCCTCATCACCAACAACACCGGCGTCGACCGGTCCGGCACGTCGGACATCGATCTGATCGCCCGGCACGGCGACCTGACACTGGTGGCCCTGCTGGCGCCGGAACACGGTATCCGCGGCACTGCCGAGGCGGGTGTCACGGTTGCAGATGGTGTCGACGCGAAGACCGGCGTGCCGGTTTACTCCCTCTACGCGGCGCAAGGGCACAGCCCGACCCCCGAGATGCTGAAGGACGTCGACGTCCTGGTCTACGACCTTCAGGAGGTCGGCGGACGCACCTGGACCTACGTGTCGACCATGGCGCTGTCGATGCAGGCCGCAGCAAGGAAGGGCATCCCGTTCGTCGTTCTCGACCGGCCGAATCCGATCGGCGGCGACATTGTGGAAGGCGCCCTGCTGGACCCGGCCTACGCGTCGTTCATCGGCATGTACCCCATCCCCGCGCGGCACGGCATGACGGTCGGCGAGCTGGCCACGCTGTTCAACCGGCAGCAGGGCATCGGCGCGGACCTGACCGTCGTTCCGGCGCAGGGGTGGCGTCGCGGACAGTGGTTCGACCAAACGGGTCTGCCCTGGGTGAACCCGTCACCCAACCTCCGGTCGCTGGCGGCCGTGACGAGCTATCCCGGAACCGTCTATTTCGAGGGCACCAACCTCTCGGAGGGCCGCGGCACCGACCGGCCCTTCGAGCAGATCGGGGCGCCGTGGCTGGATGCAGCGGCGGTGGCCGCGACGATGAACGCGATGGGCCTGCCGGGCATCGCCTTCCAGGCCGTCACCGTGCCCGTCGCCGACACCGCCGCCAAATATCCCGGACAAAGCATCCCGGCCATCCGGTTAGCCATCACCGATCGGCTGGCATACCGACCGGTCCGCACGGCGCTGCTGCTCATTGACGCGATTCACAAACAGCATCCGGGGAACTTCGCCTGGGGGCCGTCGATCGACGCGCTGACCGGATCAGACCGGGTCCGCCTGGCGATAAACGCCGGTCAACTCGCGCCGCTGCTGGTGGATTGGGACCGGGCCGCCGCCGGGTTCCGAACAAGCCGGGCCGGGTATCTGTTGTACAGCTAGAAACCGGAAACCTCAGATGACATTCAGATTCCGCTCGTCGGCGTGGCGGACGGCGTCCACCGAAACCGACTGATCCAGGGTGACGAATCGGCCGTTGTTGGCCGTCGCGAGCGCAAGCAGGTATGCGTCGGTCACCTGCCGATGTCCATGTAACCGGGAGTGATCGAGTAGCCCGTCGTCGAGCAGTGACACCGAACAGGACCAGTAGGCATGGTGTTCGGTGGCAGTGGCGCGAGCCAGCCTGGTGATCGCTTGTGATGGCGGAACAGGACTCGGGTATCGGGGCTGGCTGATGATCCGGACGAAGCCGTTCTGTGTGATCGCACATGACGCCCAACCGTGGGTGATTTCGGTGCTGAGCCAACGGCGAACTCGCACATGGTCGACGTGATCGCTGTCGAGTAGGGCGATGAGCACATTCACGTCCAGCAGCGCACGCGTCACACCGCTTCCTCGTCACGCAGCCGGTCAACAAGGGCATTGGACACCGCCGGCCCTCGGTGGTCGAAAGGTTCAAAGCCGAGGAAACACTCAGCCGGTACGGACGTTGTGAAGTTTTGTTGCGTTAGTGCCTGTCGGGCCAGATCGGAGAGCACCTCGCCCGCGGTGCGGTTCTCCCGGCGAGCACGTTCCTTGACCGCGACGAGTACGTCCTCGTCGATTGACAGCGTGGTGCGCATGCATCTGATGTTAGTGCATCACCGTGCGGTGACGATTTTTTCACCCCTGGTGAAGCGGGGTTCCGCGGTGGCCGTCAGGCCGCGTAACGAGTTACGCCTCCGCGATCGATACAGCGCGGCTTAGCGCGGCCCGATTCCAATCGGACCGACCGGTCCCACGACCGGGCCTACTCCGCCGACGCCCACCGGCCCTGCGGGTCCGGCCACCGGGCCGAGGCCGCCGACGCCCACTGGTCCCACGGGTCCTAGGACGGGGTTGGGGGCGTTGACGCATTGGTATCCGTCCCAGTACCAGCCGATGGGGCAATCGGCTCGGTTGACCACGTCACTCGGCGAGGAGGCAAATGCCGCCAGTGGCACCGCCGCCGCAACCAACGCAAAACCGGCGGCAACAACGCGGTTCCGAATCTGCTGGCAATTCATGAGGTTCCACCTTCCGTCGGGGCTTCCGCCAGTCTATGAGCCGTTACTGGCGGCTCGGAATGCTTTCATCAGAGTTCGAAATCGTGACCATCAGTATGTTCGAGCTCTTCAGGGTCAGGATAGGACCGTCTAGCGGCGCTCAATCGGTCAGATTCTGAAACCGCGAAGCTATCGCCTTCAGCGGCAGGAAAAGGTGAAGCGGGTCAATGGGCGACTGGAGAAACTCTGCGTGATGGCAATAGAAGGCGCGGGCTTCATCGTCTCGGGCGTGCACCAAAAGTGCTGGCGCAGCGACGGATTGGGACAGCAACAGCACCCGCTGCATGGCGTCTCGCAGTAGGCCCCAGCCCAACCCGCACCCGTGGAACTCGACGTCCACCGCCAGTCGAGCCAGCAGGAAACACGGGACGGTCTCGGGTGCGCGGTTGGCGATCAGCTCTGGGGCCGCGCCCCTCTGGTAGCCGGCAACCGTTATCGCGTAGTAGCCGACGACGCGACGGTCGCCGACGGTAGTGACGTAGGTGGTCGCGTGGTTGGCCCGCATGTTCTGCCAGCTGTACTTCGTGAGCCACTCGTCAAGTTCAGGAGCACCTGATTCGAAGCCGGTACGGTCATGGGCCTTGGTGAGTTTCTGGGGCTCGCTTGGCTTCGCCCCGGGAACCTGAGTCAAGCGTCGCTTTCATCGAATGGGCTCTCCCGCCGCAGGAGCCGATCGAGCTTGGGCATCGGCTTCAGCGGGGCTTCCAGAAGACTCTGAAACTCCGCCCATTGCTCGTCGTTTGCGGTGAACCACTTGCGGTCGGCGAGGATCCGCTCGGCGCTCTCCAGGACGCTGCCCAGGATGAAGTCCGTGATCGTACTGTCGGTCGCTTCGGCGGCACGCCGGATCATCAGCTCCTGATGTGCGCTGGCGCGAAAGTTCAAGCGCTGGCCACGGCTGGCTTTGGTAGAAACCGCCTCTTGAGTCATGGGCACCCCTTGTTATGTAGGTACAGTGTACATACACCCGAGTATCGGCACGACGCTAATGCGGTTTGACCACCGTCTCCTGACAGTCTTCTAGCCAAGCGGTCGTTTCTTAACCCGCCAGGTCGATTCTTTCTGGGCAGCGAATGTCTCGCCGCGCAGGATTGCTGATGCGTTCGTGACCCCGATATCAGCGACATCGCCACGCTCACGGCGGGTGATCTCCGCGCGGTAGCGTTCTCGTCGCTCGCGAGCCCGTTTTGCTTCAAGGGCGATGGCATTACGCCTGCTTTGCTTCAATCTTGCGTGTCTTATTGACCCTCGGATGAGGCCGCGCAGTACAGCTTCGCGTCTTAGATCTGCAAATTCATAGCGGT
>CAYPTG010000245.1:3702-4004 GCA_964413455.1 uncultured Mycobacterium sp.
ATCCGCGCGAGTAGTTGTCCGTCAGTCACAGACGATCGAGTGCTATTAGCGTCCATCGTCGAATCATCCTAAGCGAATGTGCGCAAAGTTCATGTTGATGTCGGGCTTGTGGCGGACCTCGCACGCGACAGCGCACTGTACAGGGCCGTCCAGGCGTGCTGACCTGCGCGAACAAGACTTGGCAACCAGCTGGAACACGCTTCTCGATCGGCTCATAGCCCACGGGCTGGAGGCTCGAATCCTATTCCCCGCTACCATGTGGACCGGCCCTCAGGGGACACTCTGAGGGCCCGTTTCGTGGG
>CAYPTG010000246.1:0-1987 GCA_964413455.1 uncultured Mycobacterium sp.
GGCTATGGCCCTGCTGCTGGACTGGCTGATCTGCTACGGGTTGGCCGGGCTGGGGCTGACCGTCGGCCTGTACCGAAACGCGTCCATGGGGACGGCGGTGCTGGCGGCCTGGTTGGTGCTGGGGGTGGTGTCGCTGTGGCTGTTCGGCTTCACGCCAGGGCAGTACGCGCTGGGCCTGCGGGTGGCATCGCTCAACGACCGGTTGTACATCGGTCCCGCGCGGGCCTTGGCCCGCGGATTGCTGATCGTGCCGGTCTTTCCGGCGCTGTTCACCGACAGCGACGGCCGTGGGTTTCAGGACCGGCTGACCAACACGGCGGTGGTGCACCGCTAAGCCGTGCCGAACTCGACGTTTTGGCGCGATTTACTCGTACTTTGCCGCCCAAACGTGAGTTTGGGCGAAATCTGGTCAGGCCTGGTGGCGGATTTGCCCGTTCATCATCGTCATGGTGACCGTCGCCCGGTGAATGTCATGCGGGTCGGCCTCGAAGATGTTGGCGTCCAACACGATTAGGTCCGCCTTCTTGCCAATCTGCACCGAGCCCACCTTGTCGTCCAGCCGGATCTGGTAGGCCGCACCCATGGTGTTGGCGTGCACGGCCTGGGCGACGCTGAGCCGCTGATCGTCCGGCGGCAACACAGCCGCGTCCGGCTTGCCGATCAGCTGGCGCGTCACCCCGACCTGGATGGAATCCAGCGGTTTATAGGTGGAGAAGTAGCCGGCCGCCGGCCAGTCGGTGCCCAGCGAGATCCGCCCGTCGGAGCCCAAGACGTCCTGCGGGCGGTACAGCAGGTCCTGGCGGGGCCGGCCGTACCGCACCGGCATCACCTCCAAGGTGTCCGGATCGGCCGACATCCAGTTCGCCGAGAACTGCGCGACCACACCCAGCTTGCCGAACCGGGCGCTGTCCGGATCTTCGACGTAGACCAGGTGGGCGATGGTGTGCCGGCGGTCCCGCGGCGGATTGGCCGCGATCGCCTGTTCGATGGAATCCAGGGCGGTGCGGGCGGTGCGCTCACCGCAGGCGTGCACATGCACGTCGAACCCGGCCGCGTCGACCTCCCGAACCACCTGATGCCACTGCTCCTCGGTGAATGGCGAGCCACCGACCGAGTCGGGCTTGTCGGCATAAGGCTCGATCAGCCATGCCGTGTAGCCCTCCTGGGTGCCGTCGCCGACCACCTTCACCACCCCGACGGTGACCAGATCGGTGGAGACTCGGTTGCGGATACCGGTGAGTTTCTCGACCGCGTCGTCGACCGGCGGTGACTTGACGCTGTAGCTGGCGACCACTCGGAAGGGCAGCACGCCGCGGCGTTCCAGGTCGGCGTACAGCTCGATCAGCGCGCCCTGGTCCTCACCGATCGGGGGTACCCCGGCATCGAAGACGGTGGTGATGCCGGCAGCCGAGGCCTGGGGCAGCCAGGACTCCAGCAGCTTCTGCATGGTGTCCGGGGAGATCGGGTCGATCGCGTTGACCAGGGACAGCACCGCGTCCACTTCCAGCACGTAGCCGGTGGGCGCCCCGCTGTCGTCGCGGACGTAGTAGCTGAAACCCGGTATCGGGTCCGCGGTATCGGGGCCGACGCCGGCCTTGGTCAATGCCGCGCTGTTGGCCCACAAGCTGTGCCCGTCGATCGCGAAGAAGAAGCCGGGGCGGTCCGGCAGCACCCGGTCCAGGTCGGCCCGGTTCGGCCCGTCCGGGCCGAACATGTCCACCCGCCAACCGAATCCGCGCACCGGGCCGTCCGGGTGCTCGCGCGCATAGTCCGCGATGGCGGCCAGCGCGTCCTTGGCAGTGGGCACCTGCAGGTCGACGCCGCTGGTCAGGAACGCTCCGAGGAACGGATGAATGTGCCCCTCCACAAAACCGGGCATCAGTAGTTTGCCGCCCAGGTCGATCACCTGGGTCTGCGGGCCGGCCAGCGCCATCGCCCCGGCTTCGTCGCCGACGTAGCTGATCGTGGGACCGGTGACCGCGACGGC
>CAYPTG010000246.1:2087-3510 GCA_964413455.1 uncultured Mycobacterium sp.
TCGCCCCGGCTTCGTCGCCGACGTAGCTGATCGTGGGACCGGTGACCGCGACGGCTTTCGCCCAGGGTTGGTCGGGCGACACCGTGTAGATCGGCCCGCCGTGGAACACGAAGTCGGGGGCGGGGGACGCGGCGCCCGGGGACGCGGTGTCCGGCTGTGCCGCGCAGGCCGTCGCGGTGGCCGCCGCGGCGGCGGTGAGCGCTGCTGCCCGAAGGGCCCTGCGCCGGGTCAGCTGGCTAGCCGGCAGGGCGGCGAAACGCGAGTTCCAGTCGCAGGCGGTGCACATATCGTCGTCGGGGTCAGCGCCGCCGGACGGTGCGCTGCACCCCTCTCATCTTGGCCTGCGGTGGCAGCGGTCCCTTGGGCATCGCCGCCGGGCCGACGCGGCTGCCCAGCGCGCTCAGTTTGGACTCCAGGCCGTCCAGCTGGGCGACGCTGATGTTGGCGGGCAGCTTCGTCAGGTGCCGCTCCAACTTGGACAGCGGTACCTCGCCCTCGCCGTTGCCGATGATGACGTCGTAGATCGGCACGTCGCCGACTAGCCGGGCGGTGCGCTTCTTCTCTTGCGCCAGAAGCGGTTTGACTCGGTTTGGTGCGCCCTCGCCGACGAAGATCACCCCGGGTCGGCCCAGCACCCGGTGCACAGCATCGAGGTGGCCGGTGGCCGAGACCCCGGGCGCCACCCGCCATTTACCGCGCATGTTCTGCAACGCCCAGGCCGCCGCCCCGGCCTGCCCTTCAGCCTTGCGATAGACCGACTTCTGGGTCCGGCGGCCGAAGATGATGAACGCGACCAGCACACCGAGGACGATGCCCAGCACGATCATCAGGTACTTGGTGAAGCCGCCGATTAGCAGACCGACCAGCACCGAGGCCACCACGATGGCCAGGAACGCACCGATCATGTAGGGCAGCAGCCGGGAGTCTTCCTCGCGCTGCATCTGGAACGCCTGCCACAGCTGCGAGCGGCGCTGCTTTGACGCTGCCTTGCGGGTGGCTTTCGCCTCGGCCTTGGCGGCTTTGAGTTCGGCGGGGGTGCGGGATTTCGCCATAGCAGTCAGGATACGGATCGGCCCAGGCGTGCGGCGGCAGCCTGCTGGTAGAGCCGTCCGGCCCGGTACGACGAGCGCACCAGCGGGCCGGCCAGCACCCCAGCGAAACCGAGCCCCTCGGCGTGGCCGGCGAGCTGCACGAACTCCTCGGGGTGCACCCAGCGCTCCACCGGATGGTGCCGCGGCGAGGGCCGCAGGTACTGGGTGATGGTGACCAGATCGCAGCCGGCGGCGTGCAGGTCGGCCAGCGCGGTGTGCACCTCGTCGATGGTTTCGCCCATGCCGAGGATGAGGTTGCTCTTGGTGACCAGCCCGGCGTCACGGGCCGCGGTGAGCACGTCCAGGCTGCGCTGGTAGCGGAAGGCCGGGCG
>CAYPTG010000246.1:3520-3987 GCA_964413455.1 uncultured Mycobacterium sp.
AAGATGCGTGGCACCGTTTCCAGGTTGTGCGCCAACACTTCTGGGCGCGAGGCGAACACCTGCGCCAGCTGTCCGGCGTCGCCGTTGAAATCGGGGATCAGCAGCTCCACACCGGTGGACGGGTTGAGCCGCTTGATCGCGTACACCGTCTCGGCATACAGCCAGGCACCGCCGTCGGGCAGGTCGTCGCGGGCGACCCCGGTGACGGTGGCGTATTTCAGGCCCATCGCCGCGACGCTCTCGGCCACCCGGCGCGGCTCGTCGCGGTCCAGTTCGGCCGGCTTGCCGGTGTCGATCTGGCAGAAATCGCAGCGACGGGTGCACTGCTCGCCACCGATCAGGAAGGTCGCTTCACGGTCTTCCCAGCATTCAAAGATGTTGGGGCAGCCGGCTTCTTCGCACACCGTGTGCAGGCCCTCTCGGCGGACCAGCCCCTTGAGCGCGGTGTACTCCGGGCCCATCCGGGC
>CAYPTG010000247.1:0-3976 GCA_964413455.1 uncultured Mycobacterium sp.
ACCAGGTTGTTGCTCGGGCCGTCGGAGTTCACCCCGTCGAGGTTGACGTAGGACACCGGATGGATCCGGTCGCTGCGGGTGACCACCATGTCGTCGCCGGTGCGCCAAGACAGCGAGACCACCGAATCGCCCAGCCCGAACCCGATCCGCCGGGGGTAGGTCAGCGAAAACTCCCCGCCCGGAGTCTGTTCCACCCCGGCCAGCACCACCCGGCCGTCGATCACCATGGCCACCCGGGTGCCGTCCCGGGACACCTGCAGTTCGCTGATCGCGCCGGGGAAGCGGGACGTCACCGCCGCCGAATCCACCGGGATGCGAGCCGGCTGGCCGGAGGCCTCCTCGCGGATCACCCGCACCACGCTGTTGCCGTCCACCACTACCCAGACCGCGTCATCCAGCGCCCAGGACGGGCGCGACAGGGTGCGACCGTCGGCGGCCCGCACCGCCTGCCCGCCGTTGGGCCCGATCCATAGCGCCGCACCGGCATTCGGCGGACTGACCACCGAGGCGATGTCACGACCCGACCGGGAGAAGCTGGCCGCCCGCTGGTCGGTCATCGCCCCGAACGACCCGTTCACCTTGGTCGCCTGCTGACCGTCCAGACCGACCATCGCCCCGTCCATCAACGCATGCACCCCGGCCGGCGCCCCGTCCAGCGCACCCGGATCGGTGGCCGCCACATCGGTGGTCTTCCACCCGTCGACGAACCGGTCGTCCAGCGGCGCCCCGTCGACGTTGATCAGATACGGACCCTTGATATCGGAACGCGCCAACGTCCAAATCACTTGCGCCGCAACAAGAAGCCGGCTGGCTGGATCGGTGGTGGTCAGATTCTCCAGGTCGACCCGGGCGCCGCCGTAGCCGCGGCCCACGCCGGACTTGCCGCCGTCGGCACGGGTGACCGGGCCGCGCATCTTCAACGGTGGCCCCAGCATGTTGCGCACCGCGTCGGCCATCTCCGGCCGGGGCCCGGCGAGCAGCTTGTTGACCAGCTCGGTGGCCAACTGGTCCGGGTCGGATACCGCGACGTAGCGCGGGTCGGGTACGACGGTCTTGCCGGTCGGATCGATGAAGTAGAGGGTGTAGCGCTTGTAGGCGGCCTGGAACTGCTGCCAGTCCAGGAACACCCCGTTGGGCAGCCGGTTGATCCGCCACCCGTTCGGGGTCTGCACCAGTTCGATCGGACCGGGGTCGGGCAGCTTGCCGTCACCGGTCTCGAACACCCCGACGTCGGAAAGCGACCCCAGGATCTCGGCCTGCATGGTGACCGAAATCTTGTCCGCAGTACGGGTTTCGGTGAACACCGCCTTGTCGATCAGCAGTGCGCTGCCCTGGTCGTCCCAGTCTTTGGAGGCCGAGTCGGTAAGGAATTGACGTGCCGCCAGGTGCCGGTTGGCCGGGTCGGCGGTGGCTTTGAGGAACTCCCGCAGCAACTGATCCGGGCTCATACTCGGGTTGGGTTCCGGCAGCTTCTTGGGGACCGGCAGTTCGACGGTGCCGATGGCCTGCGGGGCCGACGAATCGGGCACCCCGGCGCAGCCGGGCAGCACCGCGACGAGCCCGGCCAGCAGCACCGCCAGCAACCGGGTCATACCCGCTCCCCCGCACTCTCCCGGTGCCGGAGCCGTTCTGCGGCAACCGGTTTCAGCGGCAGCGGGCTGGTGGTGACCTTATGTCCGCGGACCAGCGGAAGGGTAAGCCGGAAGCAGGCACCGTTGCCGGGCTCACCCCACGCCTCCAGACGACCCTGGTGCAGCCGGGCGTCCTCGATGCTGATCGCCAGACCGAGCCCGGTGCCACCGGAGCGGCGCACCCGCGATGGGTCGGACCGCCAGAACCTGCTGAACACCAGCTTCTCCTCGCCGGGACGCAGGCCCACCCCGAAGTCCCGGACGGTGACCGCGACGGTGTCCTCGTCGGCGCCCATCCGGATCTGCACCGGGTGATGCTCGGCGTGGTCGATGGCATTGGCGATCAGGTTGCGCAGAATCCGTTCGACGCGGCGCGGATCGACCTCGGCGATCACCGGATGGTCGGGCAGGTCCACCTGCAACTCGATCGCGGCCTCGTCGGCCAGGTGTCCGACGTTGCCCAGCGCGCTGTTGACCGTGGAGCGCAGATCGACCGCTTCGACCGACAGCTCGGCCACACCGGCGTCGTGCCGGGAGATTTCCAGCAGGTCATTGAGCAAGGTCTCGAACCGGTCCAATTCGCTGACCAGCAGCTCGGTGGACCGCCGCAGCGCCGGGTCGAGATCCTCGCTGTGGTCGTGGATGAGGTCGGCGGCCATCCGCACGGTGGTCAGCGGGGTACGCAGTTCGTGGCTGACGTCGGAGGTGAACCGGCGTTGCAGGTTGCCGAACTCCTCCAGGGTGGTGATCTGCCGTTGCAGGCTCTCGGCCATGTCGTTGAACGACACCGCCAGCCGCGCCATGTCGTCCTCGCCGCGCACCGGCATCCGCTCGGACAGATAGCCTTCGGCGAACCGCTCGGCGATCCGGGAGGCCGAACGCACCGGCAGCACCACCTGCCGGGACACCAACAACGCGATGCCGGCCAGCAGCAACAGCAGCACCAGCCCGCCGGTGGCCATGGTGCCGCGGACCAGCTTGATGGTGTTCTGCTCGCTGGTCAGCGGGAAAATCAGATACAGCTCAAGGTTGCTCACCCGCGACGGCGCCGGGGTGCCGACCAGCAACGCCGGACCGGAGAACCCCTCGGTGCGCACCGCCGCGTACTGGTAGCTGACCTGGCCGGCTTTGACGAAATCGCGCAACGACTTCGGGATCTGGTCGACCGGGCCGGCCGAGGTGGCCTCCCGGGGACCGTCGCCGGGAACCATCAGGACGGCGTCGAAGGTGCCGGCCAATCCGGCACCGGAGCTCTGACCGGGTTTGGAGATCAGGGTGTTGCGAGCCAACTGCAGGCTGCTGTCCAGCGAGCGGGCTTCCTCGCCGCTGACGATCCCGCTGACCGTATTGCGTGCCCGATCCACCTCCTCGGTGGCGGCACGGACCTTGACGTCGAGCACCCGGTTGGTGATCTGGCTGGTCAGCACGAAGCCGAGCACCAGGATCACCACGGCCGAGAGCCCCAGCGTGAGCACCACCACGCGCAGCTGCAGCGAGCGACGCCAGATCCGGGCCAGCGCCCGGCTCACCGCGCTGGTGCCGCGGACCAGCGGCCCGGATCGACCCCAGGGACCGCGGTTACGCCGTCGGGAGCTTAGGAACACGTGCGCGGCTCCTCCTCTTCGCGAGGACGCCCATCTACGGCGGTCCGGCCTTGTAACCCACTCCTCGAACGGTCAGCACTACCTGCGGGTTCTCCGGATCCTGCTCGACCTTGGCGCGCAGCCGCTGCACATGCACGTTGACCAGCCGCGTGTCGGCCGGGTGACGGTATCCCCAGACCTGTTCGAGCAGCACATCTCGAGTAAACACCTGCCGCGGTTTACGCGCCAACGCCACCAGCAGGTCGAACTCCAACGGCGTCAACGAGATCTGCTCGCCTTCGCGGGTGACCTTGTGGGCCGGCACGTCGATCTCGATATCGCCGATGGACAGCATCTCTGCGGGCTCGTCGTCGTTGCGCCGCAGCCGGGCGCGCACCCGGGCCACCAGCTCCTTGGGCTTGAACGGCTTCATCACGTAGTCGTCCGCGCCGGATTCCAGGCCGAGCACCACATCGACGGTGTCGGTCTTGGCGGTCAGCATGACGATCGGCACCCCCGAGTCGGCACGCAGCACCCGGCACACGTCGATACCGTTCATACCGGGCAGCATCAGGTCCAGCAGCACCAGGTCGGGCCGCAGCTCACGCACCGCAGTCAAAGCCTGGGAGCCGTCACCGATCACCGCCGTCTCAAAACCCTCGTTGCGTAACACGATGGTCAGCATCTCCGCCAGCGAAGGGTCGTCGTCGACGACCAGGATCCGTTGCCTCATGGCGTCCATGTTGTCACCGAATCGCGACA
>CAYPTG010000248.1:0-3955 GCA_964413455.1 uncultured Mycobacterium sp.
GCATGAGGGGAAGCACCCGCTCCTGCGGCAAATAGAGCTTAGCCAGCCTGGCATGGCTGACGTTACCGTCGGGCAGGGGATAGCGGATTGGCCGAAGATCGCGGCTCCACTCGGCGCGCGCCAATGCCTGTTGGATCGATGTCGTTCCGGTCTTGCGTGTTCCGATATGCACCAAGAGGCGATTGCGGTGTGTCATATTCAGCTCACACCGTCTGACCCAACTCCTCGAACGCCTGCGCCCAACCGGACAGCCGGTCGGTCGCGTCGGCCAGTTCATGCCGGTAGCGCTGATCGACCATCGGGCCAACGACATCGGCCGTCGACACCACATGCGCCGCGGCGGTCACCAACTCGTTGTACTGCCGCACTCCGCGGTTGAGCTGGGCGGTCAGCGCGTTGATCGTCGGCGCCAGATAGGACCGGGCGTCCGGGTCCTCCCCGGCGGCGCGTTCCATCGACACCACCTGTGAGGCGGTGGCCATCATGGTCGCCGAGGACCGGCCCGCCGCCGCGGTCAGCTCGCGAATCTCCTGCTCCGGCAGCATGTTTCCGCGGCCCAGCACTGCCAGCAACGAGTGCAGGCCACGCTCGGAAGCGCCCAGCGCCGACATCACCGGCCGCACCGCCGACCCGTGCGGGGGCATCCGGCGGCCGCTGACTTCGCGCTGTGGCGGCAACGGTTCACCGCGCAGCCACCGGTAGCGCAACAGGCTCAGGGTGGCCGGCGCCGCGGCCCCGGCGGCCAGCAAGCCGGTGATCAGCAGCGCCCACACCGGGGTGCTCCAAGTGGCCAACAGTCCGGTGACCAGCGCCCAGAACACCGAGGCGAAGCCGAAGAACAACCCCAGCCGCAGCGCCCAGCGCCGCTTGCGCAGCAGCCGGGCACGCGGATCGGACACCGCGCTGAGTTTCTGCGCGGCGAGGTCGGCGTACTCGCTGACGGTGTCGATGCTGCGCTGCAGCACCGAACGCCGGGAACGCGGATCCAGCGGAACCCCCTACTGACCGAGCGGCTGCTCGGGCTCCGAGGTCGTGTACGTCACGGCGGGCGTGGCCGGGGTGGTGCCACCCGAGGGCAGCGCGTCACCGCGCATCGAGGCGCGGATCTGCTCCAGCCGCGAGTGGCCGGCCATCTCGACACCGGCCTGCTGCACGTCGATCATCCGGCCCTGCACCGAGCTCTGCGCCAGCTCGGCCGAGCCCATGGCGTCGGCGTAGCGCTTCTCGATCTTGTCGCGGACCTCGTCGAGGCTGGGGGTGTTGCCCGGAGCGGAGATCTCGCTCATCGAGCGCAACGACTCGCTGACCTTCTCCTGCATCTTGGCCTGCTCCAGCTGGCTGAGCAGCTTGGTGCGCTCGCCGATCTTCTGCTGCAGCACCATCGCGTTCTGCTCGACGGCCTTCTTGGCCTGCATGGCGGCCTGGATCGCCTGGTCGTGCATCACCTTGAGGTCTTCAACGTTCTGCTCGGCGGTGACTAGCTGCGCGGCGAACGCCTCTGCGGCGTTGTTGTACTCGTTGGCCTTGGCGGCGTCACCGTTGGCGGTGGCCTGGTCGGCCAGCGTCAGCGCCTGACGCGCGTTGGCCTGCAGCTTTTCGATGTCGGCGAGCTGACGGTTCAGCTTCATCTCCAGCTGACGCTGGTTACCGATCACCTGCGCGGCCTGCTGGGACAGGGCTTGGTGCTGACCCTGGGCGTCCTCGATCGCCTGCTGGATCTGAATCTTCGGATCGGCGTATTCGTCGACCTTGGCACCGAACAGCGCCATCAGGTACTTCCACGCCTTCACGAACGGATTGGCCATTAGTTGCCCCGCCTTCGAGTCTCATGCCGCATTGCAGCGGTCTTTGTCGGTGCCTAACTTATCGTTCCGGGCCGCTAGCCACAGCCTGTTGCACGACAGGTCGGCTAATTTCTGGCAAATCTGTGCTTCAAGGCTACTTCAGGCGCCCCGGTGTCGGGTGTCAGGCCAGCGCCGGACCAGCTCACGCCACCGCCATCGCGACCGGACGCCGAATCACCGTAGTGGGGACCACGGCCCCGGCCAAGTGCTCGCCGACGCCCACCTCCTGGCAGGCCAGTTCGGTGCCGGCATCGCAGAGCACCTGCGACAACGGAACGTCCAGGGCGGTGCAGATAGCGCCCAACAACTCGCTGGAGGCCTCTTTACGGCCCCGCTCCACCTCGGAGAGGTAACCCAGGCTGACTCGCGCGGAATCGGAAACCTCACGCAACGTGCGACCTTGGGATGTGCGGGCACGGCGCAGCACATCACCGATCACTTCACGCAGCAGTAGCGCCATGGCGCTGTCCTCCTCGAATCGTCGCAGCGCTGAACGGCTGCAGCACTAGGTGAAACGCAGAGGTACCCGGGTTGGTTCCCGGCCTAGAGATCCGGCCGCAGACAGACCAAAGGGATCAGCCGGCGGCGCGCTTGCCCCGAGCCGCCGAGACCAGGTAATCCAGGCCGGTGACGACGGTCAGCACGATCGCCAGCCACATCACCGCCCAGGCCACCGTGTGCCAAACCGGCGGCCAGTTGTGCAGCGGAAGGATGAACAGCCCGATGGCGATGGCCTGGACCAGGGTCTTGAGCTTGCCGCCCCGGCTAGCCGGGATCACACCGTGGTTGATCAGGGCGAACCGCAGCACCGTCACCCCGACCTCGCGAACCAGGATGACCACAGTGACCCACCACGGCAGGTCGCCCAATACCGACAGCCCGATCAACGCCGCGCCGATCAGCATCTTGTCGACGATCGGGTCGGCGAGCTTGCCGAACTCGGTGACCATGTTGTAGGTCCGGGCCAGCCAGCCGTCGATCCGGTCGGTGATGATGGCCGCCGCGAAGACGGCGAACGCGGCGATCCGGCTGCCGGTTTGATGCCCGTCGCCGGCGAACAGGAAGTAGAGGAAGACCGGAACCAGAACCAACCGCAGCGCGGTCAGCAGGTTCGCCAGATTAACCGTGCGGGCACGCCCGACCGCGGGAGGAGTTTGGGGTTGACCCGACACGGCACACAGAATATGCGGTTTCACCGGGTTATATGGCCGGACCGCCATTCGTCCGCGTGGTCGGCCATCGCCGTCGCGGCTAGGGTTGCCCGGTGACCGACTTCTCCCCCGCGGCGCGGTCGGTGGACGATCGCAGCGGCATCGTCGTGCGCCGCGCCCGAACCTCGGACGTTCCGGCGATCAAACGCCTCGTCGACATCTACGCGGTGCGGATCCTGCTGGAAAAGAACCTGGTCACGTTGTACGAGTCGGTGCAGGAGTTCTGGGTGGCCGAACTCGACGGCGAGCTGGTCGGCTGCGGCGCGCTGCATGTGCTGTGGTCGGATCTGGGCGAGGTCCGCACCGTCGCGGTGCACCCGGAGGTCAAGGGCCGGGGCGTCGGGCACGCGATCGTGGATCGGCTGCTGGCGGTGGCCCGCGAGCTGGAGCTGCAGCGACTGTTCGTGCTGACCTTCGAGACGACGTTCTTCGGCCGGCACGGGTTTACCGAGATCGAGGGCACCCCGGTGACCGCCGCGGTGTATGAGGAGATGTGCCGCTCCTATGACGTCGGCGTGGCCGAGTTCCTGGACCTGAGCTACGTCAAACCCAACATCTTGGGCAACACCCGGATGCTGCTGGTGCTCTGAGTGTCCCGCCTTTCCCCGCCCAAACGTGAGTTTGGGCGGGAAAGTGCGAGTGGATTGCGCCATTTCGTCGAGTTCGGCGTCAGAAGTCCTCGGGGACAGCGGTGTCGTCGTCATCGGAAGTGTCGTCGTCGGCCGCAGCGTCGGCGGCCCCCCCGCCACGGATACCGGCCAGTGTCGCGGCCAACTCGTCGGGCTTGACCATCACCTCGCGGGCCTTGGACCCTTCGGACGGCCCGACGATGCCGCGGGTCTCCATCAGATCCATCAGCCGCCCGGCCTTCGCGAAGCCGACCCGCAGCTTGCGCTGCAG
>CAYPTG010000249.1:0-3954 GCA_964413455.1 uncultured Mycobacterium sp.
ACGCGATCCTGACGGCCTACGCGGAGGTGGCCCCGGTCACGTCGAATGTCGCTGTGCTGCAAGGTGATCTGCCGGCATTGCGGACCAGTGAACTGGCCGACGCTCTGCGCGCGGCCCGCCGGTATCAGCGCAGCTTTGTCCCGGACCGACAAGGCAGCGGCACCTCAGCATTGTTCGCCTTCGGGGTTGCTCCGGACCCGCGGTTCGGACCCGATTCGGCGGCCCGGCACCGCGGCTCCGGTGCCACCGAGCTGCTGGGCTATTGGCCGGGGCTGCGCTGCGACATCGATACCCTGGAGGATCTCGATCGGGCTAGGCTCCTCGGCCTCGGCCCAGCCACCGTCGCCGCCCTGATGTGACGGTTCAGCGGCAGGCCACCACAACGCCACGGCGATGAGGAATGATGACCGAATGACCGAGGCGGAAACCGAATCCCGAACCCCGGCGGGCGACCGCCCGGCCAGCAACCCGGGTCCGGCGGTACCCCCGGCAGCCACCTCCGCCCCAGTGGAGAACGCACTGCCGGCCGAGCGCTACCTGAACCGGGAATTGAGCTGGCTGGACTTCAACAGCCGGGTGCTGGCGCTGGCCGCCGACACCTCGATGCCACTGCTGGAGCGGGCCAAGTTCCTGGCCATCTTCGCCTCCAACCTCGACGAGTTCTACATGGTGCGGGTGGCCGGCCTCAAACGGCGCGACGAGATGAAACTGTCGGTGCGCTCTGCGGACGGGCTGTCCCCGCGCGAACAGCTTCAGCTGATCGGCGAACGCACCCAACAGCTGGCGATCCAGCACGCGCAGGTGTTCGCCGATTCGGTGCGCCCGGGGCTGGCCGAGCACGGCATCCATATCGTCACCTGGTCGGAACTCAACGACACCGAACGCAGTGACCTGTCGGCCTATTTCCAGGAGCAGGTCTTTCCGGTGCTGACACCGCTGGCCGTCGACCCTGCCCACCCGTTCCCATTCGTCAGCGGCCTGAGCCTGAACCTGGCGGTCGCGGTGCGTTCCCCCGAGGACGGCGGGCAGCACTTCGCCCGGGTCAAGGTGCCCGACAACGTGGACCGGTTCGTTCGACTCAAGAGCACGGCCGGGGACAACCAGACGGTGCGCTTCCTGCCGATGGAGGAGCTGATCGCCGCCCTGCTGCCGGTGCTGTTCCCCGGCATGGAAATCGTTGAGCAGCATGCGTTTCGGATCACCCGCAACGCGGATATGGACGTTGAGGATCGCGACGAGGATCTGTTGCAGGCATTGGAGCGGGAGCTGGCCCGGCGCCGGTTCGGGCCGCCGGTGCGCCTTGAGGTGTCCGACGACATGTCGGAGAGCATGCTGGAACTGCTGCTGCGGGAGCTCGACGTCGATCCCGGTGACGTGGTGCAGGTCCCGGGTCTGCTGGACCTGTCGTCGCTGTGGCAGATCTATGCCGTGGACCGGCCGGCGCTCAAGGACAAGCCGTTCGTCCCGTCCACCCATCCGGCCTTCGCCGATACCGGCAAGAGCATTTTCGCCACCCTGCGCGACGGGGACGTGCTGCTGCATCACCCGTACGAGTCGTTCTCGACCAGTGTGCAGCGCTTCGTCGAGGTGGCCGCGGCCGATCCCGATGTGCTGGCGATCAAGCAGACGCTGTACCGCACCTCTGGCGATTCGCCGATCGTCAACGCGTTGATCGAGGCCGCTGACGCCGGCAAGCAGGTGGTGGCGCTGGTGGAGTTGAAAGCGCGCTTCGACGAGCAGGCCAACATCAAATGGGCACGCGCATTGGAAGATGCCGGCGTGCATGTGGTGTACGGACTGGTCGGCCTCAAGACGCACTGCAAGACCTGCCTGGTGGTCCGTCGGGAGGGCTCCACGATCCGCCGCTACTGCCACATCGGCACCGGTAACTACAACCCGAAGACCGCGCGGCTCTACGAGGACGTCGGATTGCTCACCGCCGCACCGGATATCGGCGCCGACCTGACCGACCTGTTCAACTCGCTGACCGGGTATTCCCGCAAAGTGAGCTACCGCAACCTGTTGGTGGCCCCGAGCGGAATCCGTACCGGCATCCTGGAGCGCATCGAGCGGGAGATCGCCGCGCACCAGCGCTCCGGCGGTGGCTGCATCCGGATGAAGGCCAACGCGATTGTCGACGAGCAGGTTATCGACGGCCTGTACCGGGCATCCCAGGCCGGGGTGCGGGTGGAGGTGGTGGTCCGCGGTATCTGTGCGCTACGCCCGGGTGTGGAGGGCTTCTCGGAGAACATCGCGGTGCGCTCCATCCTCGGTCAGTTCCTGGAGCATTCGCGGATCATGCATTTCCGTGCCATCGACGAGTTCTGGATCGGCAGCGCAGACATGATGCACCGCAACCTCGACCGCCGGGTGGAGGTGATGGCTCAGGTCAAGGACCGCCGTTTGAGCGGCTATCTGGACGAGGTCTTCGAATCGGCCATGCATCCGTCGACTCGCTGCTGGGAACTCGGCCCGGACGGCCACTGGACCGCGGTGCCGCGGGACGGCCGGGACGTCCGCGACCATCAGGTGTGGCTGATGGAAAAGCATCGGCACGGCTGACCGATCTGACCGATGGCGGCGACGAAGAAGAAGGCTGTAGCCAAAAAACCGGTGGCCAAGAAAGCAACGACCAAAGCATCAGCAGCCAAACCGATTTCGGTATCGGCGGCCGGTGCGGTGTTGTGGCGGCCCGACGAATCCGAGGAGCCGCTGATCGCCGTGATCCACCGCCCGCGCTACGACGACTGGTCGTTGCCGAAGGGCAAGGTCGATCCCGGTGAGACCGAACCGGTTGCCGCGGTACGGGAGATCTGTGAGGAGACCGGGCAGTTGGCGCATCTGGGTCGGCATCTGGTACGGATCAGCTACCCGATTCCGGTCGGCACCAAGGTCGTTCACTACTGGGCAGCACGCGCCCTCGGCGGGGATTTCGTCCCGAGCCGCGAGGTCGACATGCTGCGGTGGCTTCCGCTGAAGGAAGCCAAGAAGCAACTCACCTACCGACACGACCGTGTCGTCCTAGCGCGGTTTGCCAAGAAACCGGCCGACACTCAGACCGTATTGATCATCCGGCATGGACTGGCCGGGAGGAAGGCCCGTTACAAGGGCGACGACCGTAAACGGCCGCTGGACCGCAGGGGCAAGGCCCAGGCGAAATCGCTGGTGCCGCAACTGCTGGCGTTCGGTGCGTCATCGGTGTGGGCCGCCGACCGAACCCGCTGTGTGCAGACCGTCGAACCGTTGGCCCGTGACCTGGATACCGAGATCAGCATCGAGCCGGCGCTGACCGAGGAGGCCTACGCCAAAAATGCCAAGGCCGCCCATCGGCGCATCATGGAGATCGCGGCGCTCGGCGGGACCCCGGCGATCTGCAGCCAGGGCAAGGTGATCCCCCATCTGATCGATTGGTGGTGTGAGCGCGATGGCGTCAAGCCGGACAAGTCACGCAACCGCAAGGGCAGCACCTGGGTACTGTCGCTGTCCGGTGGCCGGCTGGTGGCCGCCGACCACCTGCCCAGCCCGCTGGCTCGTACCTGCTGAAACACGAATGCGCCGCGGACAATTCGCATCCGCGGCGCATTCGCTTTGTAGAACTGGGCCGGTGTTAGCGGCGGCCCTTCTTGGCCGGAGCCTTCTTGGCGACCGTCTTCTTCACGGTGGCCTTCTTGGCCGGAGCCTTGGCGACCGTCTTCTTCACAGCAGCCTTCTTGGCCGGAGCCTTGGTGGCAACCGTCTTCTTCACGACAGCCTTCTTGGCCGGAGCCTTCTTCACCGCGACCTTCTTGGCAGCCGTCTTCTTGACCGCGGCCTTCTTGGCCGGAGCCTTCTTGGCGGTCGTCTTCTTCGCCGCGCCACCAACGGAACCTCGCTTCACCGCGGGGCCGTCGGCCGAAAGCTTCTGTACCCCAGAAACAATGGCTTTGAACTGCGCCCCGGGGCGGAACGCCGGAA
>CAYPTG010000250.1:0-3921 GCA_964413455.1 uncultured Mycobacterium sp.
CGGGCACTCGGCTGTACCCGATCACCCAGGGCGTCAGCAAGCAACTGCTGCCGGTCTACGACAAGCCGATGATCTACTACCCGCTGTCCACCCTGATGATGGCCGGTATCCGCGACATCCTGGTCATCGCGACGCCGCACGACCGGCAGGGCTTCGAGCGGCTGCTCGGTGACGGGGCGCAGTTCGGCATCACCATCACCCATGCCGTGCAGGAACACCCCGAAGGCCTAGCGCAGGCGTTCGTCATCGGAGCCGATCACATCGGTGACGGGTCGGTGGCATTGGTCCTCGGCGACAACATCTTTCACGGCCCGGGGGTGGGAACGAACCTACGGCGGTTCACCGATGTCAAGGGCGGCAAGATCTTCGCGTACTGGGTAGCCGACCCGTCGGCCTACGGCGTCGTCGAATTCGACTCCGACGGAAAGGCTTTGACGCTGGAGGAGAAGCCGGCCAAACCGAAGTCACACTACGCGATTCCCGGCCTGTACTTCTACGACAACGACGTCGTCGAGATCGCGCGCGGGCTAACACCGTCGCCGCGTGGCGAATTGGAGATCACCGACGTCAACCGGGCCTATCTCGACAAGGGCAACCTCTCGGTGGAAGTGCTGCCGCGGGGGACGGCCTGGCTGGACACCGGCACCATCGATTCGATGCTGGAAGCGGGGAACTTCGTCCGCACCATCGAGGCTCGGCAAGGGCTGAAGATCTCCTGCCCGGAGGAAATCGCCTGGCGGCTGGGCTTTATCGACGACGATGAACTCGCCGAGCGGGCTCAGCCGCTGCTGAAGTCGGGGTACGGCCAATACCTGTTGGATCTGTTGGAGCATCGCTAGATTCAGCGCTTCCTGGCTTCCTCCTCGGCGGTGTCGCCAGCACAGTGGCCACCGCGGTGGTCAACGGCACCGCCAATGCCAGCGCGATACCGCCCACCGCCGAACGGGCGATCTCGATCGCCACCCCCTCACTGGTCAGCACGTCGCCCAATGACCGGTTGGCCACGCTGAACAACAACAGCAGCGGAAGCGAGCTACCGGCGTAGGCGAGCACCAGGGTGTAGACCGTGCTGGCGATATGGTCGCTGCCGACCCGCATGGCCCGCAGGAAGATCTCCTTACGGCTACCGTGGCGCATGTGGGCCAGTTCGAATACCGCCGACGCCTGGGTGATGGTCACGTCGTTGAGCACACCGAGTGAGCCGATGATGAAGCCGGCCAGCAGCAGCCCCTTGATCGACACATGCCCCAGATAGGCGGCGACCTCGTTGTTGCGGTCCTCTGACAAACCGGTCAGATGGGTGAATTCGATTGCCGCCCATGACAACAACCCGGCCAGCAGCATCGCGCTGAGGGTTCCCAGCAGCGCCGCACTGGACCGCAGGCTCACCCCGTGCGCTAGGTAGATCACCGCGAACAGGATCGCCGCGGAGGCCACCAGCGCCACCGGAACGGCCGGGGCGCCGTCGCGCAGCGCGGGAAGCATGAACACCACCAGCACCGCGAAGGCGATGACGATGCCGGCCAGCGCCCGCAACCCGCGCCAGCGGGCCACCGCGACAATCACGACCGCGAACACCAGCGCCAGCAGCGCCAGCGGCCACGCCCGCTCGTAGTCGTAGAAGCCGTAGCTGGTGACACCCTGCTGATCCAACTGCCGGAAAATCCGAATATGTTCCCCGGCAGCAAGATTCGGCTGACCAGGGCCGCCGGAGAACTCCAGCAGGGTGCGAGCGCCGGTGTTGGGTCCGCTGTCGATGGCCACCACCGACTGCACACAGGAGCCGCTGCCGGAGATACCGTCGGCCGGTGCGGCGGTGAGCACCGGGCCGGCCGACGGGCTGCCGCAATCGGTCAGCGTGCTGGACAGCACATGCCCGGCCTCGGTGCTCACCGAGCCGCCCTCGCTGTTCTGGAACGGCAGCGGAATGTCGACCTTGCTGCCCGACGGCCACAACAGGACCGCGCCGATCACCACGGCCAGCCCGATGAGGGCCAGGGTGCCGACCACGATCCGGGCCGCCAGCGGACTCAGCGGCGCGGGACCGGAGTGTGAGTGGGAGTGCGGGTGCGTCACCGGCTACTGGCGGTAGCTGCTCAGGAAATTACCCAGCCGCTCAATGGCATTGGCCAGATCGCGGGCCCACGGCAGCGTCACGATCCGCAGGTGATCCGGCGCCGGCCAGTTGAAGCCGGTGCCCTGGGTGACCAAGATCTTCTCATCGAGCAGCAGATCCAGGACCAGCTTCTCGTCATCGACGATGTCGTACATCTCGGGGTCCAGCCGCGGGAAAGCGTAAAGCGCGCCTTGGGGTTTCACGCAGCTCACCCCGGGGATCTCGTTGAGCTTGGTCCAGGCGACATCGCGCTGTTCCAGCAGCCGCCCCCCCGGAAGCACCAGATCCTCGATGCTCTGATGACCGCCGAGCGCAACCTGAATCGCATGCTGCGCAGGCACATTCGGGCACAGTCGCATATTGGCCAGCAGGCTGATGCCCTCCAGGAAACTCGTCGCATGCTCGGTCGGCCCGGTGATGACCAGCCAGCCCGACCGATACCCGGCGACCCGGTAGGCCTTGGACAGCCCGTTAAAAGTCAAACAGAGCACGTCAGGCGCTAACGTGGCCAGGCTGATGTGCTCAGCGTCGTCGTAGAGGATCTTGTCGTAGATCTCATCGGCCAGCAGCAGCAGCTCATGCTTGCGCGCCAGATCGACCATCTGCTGCAACACTTCTCGGCTGTAAACCGCACCTGTCGGGTTGTTCGGGTTGATCACCACCAGCGCCTTGGTGCGCGGGGTGATTTTCGACTCCAGATCCGCGATATCGGGCTGCCAGCCGTTGGTCTCGTCGCACAGGTAGTGCACCGGAGTGCCGCCGGCCAGCGACGCCGACGCCGTCCATAACGGGTAGTCCGGCGCCGGGATCAGCACCTGATCACCGTTGTCCAGCAGCGCCTGCAAAGTCATGGTGATCAGCTCGGAGACACCGTTACCCAGGAACACCGAGTCGACGTCGAACCGGGGGAAGCCCTCGACGAGTTCGTACCGGGTGACCACGGCACGGCGGGCGCTGAGGATGCCCTTGGAGTCGGAATAGCCCTGCGCGTACGGCAGCGCCTGGATCATGTCCCGCATGATCACGTCGGGAGCGTCGAAACCGAACGGGGCCGGATTGCCGATGTTCAGCTTGAGGATGCGGTGGCCTTCGGCCTCAAGCCGGGCGGCATGGTCGTGCACCGGACCGCGGATCTCGTAGAGGACGTCCTGCAGTTTGGTGGACTGCGCGAACGTACGCGGTCGCTGGTGGCTGGTGCCGTGCCACGGCATCTGATGGGTGGTCACGACTGAAAGTCTCTCACGGCGAATCAAGTTCTTTTCCAGTCACATCTCGCACTCGGTTGTGAAACATGCTGGTGACGACGGGTAATTCCGAGGTCCGACGGCTGTTAGCGTGCTGCAGAACTCACAGGAGGCCTCCAGCATGAACCCAGCCACTCTGCGCACCTTGGCCACGGCCGGCACCGTCGCCGCCGCGACGGCGGTGAGTTACGCCGGACTGGCGCTGGCC
The DNA here is from genome assembly GCA_964413455.1 of uncultured Mycobacterium sp. GTDB lineage: Bacteria > Actinomycetota > Actinomycetes > Mycobacteriales > Mycobacteriaceae > Mycobacterium. The sequence continues at coordinate 3,569 of CAYPTG010000250.1, forward strand.
GATCCGGGCGCGTTCAGCGGCAAGTACACCGCAGCGGGATCGGATCAGTTCTACGTCACCGTGTCCGGAACCTGCGCCACCGAAGGGTGCACCGCCAGCCTGGTCAGCAACCGCGGCTGGACCAGTGTGGCCACCCTGACCAACGGCCACTGGAACTTCAACGTGACCAAGCCCGACGGTGTGGTGTGCGGTGACGGCAGCTTCGCCGACGTGGTGATCCGCTACTCGATCGACGCCGCCACCCTGACCGGCGTGATGATCGCCGACTCCAACGGCGAGTGCCCGGGTGGGCAGATCACCCGGTCGCCGATCCAGCTGACCAAGGTCGGCTAACCCGGCTAGCTGCGCTTGCC
>CAYPTG010000251.1:0-3915 GCA_964413455.1 uncultured Mycobacterium sp.
CGCTGCGGGTCGCCGGCCGGCTGCGCAAACAAGGCATCGGAGTGACCGTGGTGGACCCGCGCTGGGTGCTGCCGGTGCCCGAGGCGATCCGGGCGCTGGCCCGAGTGCACAAACTGGTGGTCACCGTGGAGGACAACGGGGTGGCCGGCGGTGTCGGCTCGGCGGTCTCGGCGGCGTTGCGCGCCGCCGACATCGACGTCGCATGCCGCGATATCGGTGTGCCGCAACAGTTTTTGGCCCACGCCGCGCGTAGCGAGGTGCTCGACGAGGTCGGGCTCACCGAGCAGAATGTGGCCCGTCGGATCACCGGATGGGTGGCCGCGCTGGCACACGACGAGTCGGTGGCCGAACCGGTCGACTAGTCGGCTTCGGTCAGCGCCTGGGCTAGCGCCGGCACCACCAGGTGGCGCTGCCAGGACCGGGCGCCGCCGTCCCGCAGGAACGCCTCCAGCACCTCAGGGCGGTAGCCGCCGTCCGGGCAGTCCCAGCACAGCCGTCGCACCAGCTCGGGGGACATCAGGTTCTCGGTGGGCACTGCCAACTGCTGGGACAGCTCGCCGATCGCGGCGCGAGCGGTCTCCAACCGGGCCGCTGCCTCCGGGCGGGCTTTGGCCCATCGCACCGGCGGGGGTGGCCCGCTGAGCGGTTCGGAGCTGGCCGGCGCGTCGTCGGCGCCCCGGGCTGCCGCCAGCGCGTCCAGCCACACTTGTGCGGAGCGGCGCTGGCGCGGGCCGCCGAAAACCGGCAGCGCGCGTAACTCGTCGACGGTTTTCGGGTCGGCCGCCACGGCGGCGATGATCGCCGAGTCCGGCAGGATCCGCCCGGGCGCGATGTCACGGCTGCGGGCGATCTTGTCTCGCACCGTCCACATCTCTCGCACCGCTGCCAGACCTTCGCGGCTGCGGACCTTATGGATGCCGGAGGTCTTGCGCCAGCGGTCGCGTCGGGTGGGTGCGCTCTTGGCGCACCGCAGGTACTCGAATTCCTCAGCGGCCCAATCGGTTTTGTCCTGCTCGGCCAGTACGCCGGCGACCGCCGTACGCAACTCGATCAGCACCTCGACGTCCAGGGCGGCGTAGTTCAGCCAGGCGGCGGGCAGCGGCCGCTTGGACCAGTCCGCCGCGCCGTGCCCCTTGGCCAGCCCGAGGCCCAGCAGGCGTTCCACCATCGCGGCCAGGTTGACCCGTTCGAAACCGGCCAGCCGGCCGGCCAGTTCGGTGTCGTACAGCGCCGGCGGTGTCAGCCCGACCTCGGCCAGGCAGGGCAGATCCTGGTCGGCGGCGTGCAGAATCCATTCATCTTGCGCCAGCACTTCGGCGAGTGGTTCCAGGGCGTCGATGGAGCTGCCGCCGTGGTTCACCGGGTCGATCAGTACTGTCCCGGCGCCGGCCCGCCGGATCTGGATCAGGTAGGCCCGGTTGGAATACCGGAAGCCGGAGGCCCGCTCGGCGTCCACCGCAAACGGTCCGGTGCCGCGGGCCAATGTTTTTGCCGCGCCGGCGATTTCGTCGGCCGTGACCGAGACGTCCGGCACCCCGTCGGCCGGGTGCAGCAGCGGCGCCGGCGGCGGCCCCTGCGGGGCGTCGTCGGGGCTCTCGGCGTCCGGCATGTCAGGCGCGGGAGCGGGAACTCAGGTCGGTGACCCCTACCGGGGGCAGCCCCGCGGCGTGCTCCAGGACATCGCAGAACGCCTGGACATGGGTGCTCAGCGCGGGGGTGGTGGCCGTCCAGGACGCCCGCATCTCCAGCTGGTGGGCCCGCGGCGGTCCGGAGATGTCGCCGTAGCGCACCGAGGTGGTCGCGGTGACGGTGCCGCCCAGCGCGGTGACCTGCTCGCAGCGCTCGCCCAGCGCGTCGACCAGCCAGCTCCAGGCGACCTCCGGCAGCAGCGGATCGACCGCCTCGTGCGGGTCCAGATCGGCTTGGATGTAGGACACCAGGCGCATGGTGCCGTCCCATGCCTCCGCGCCGTCGGGATCGTGCAGCAGGATCAGCCGGCCGAACGCATCGCCCTCGGAACGCTCGGGCATGATGTCGGCGTCCGGTCGGCGAACCTCGGCGCCCAGCGCATAGCTGTACGGCGCGAGGCGCTGAGGCGGACGGATCGGGCCTAGCTCGATCTCCCGTCGCACCTCGGCGGCATTCATCGCCGCCACGGCCTCGCGGAACGTCTGAGGCTCCGCATCGGTCACCAATCGACGGTAGCCCCATTCGGCCGACGGCGCAGTCAGGCGCGCCGCAGGTGGCGCTCAGCAGCGTTCGGGCTGTCGGTCGCAGCGTGCTGGCGTGGCAGCATGGACCCGATGAGCCCCCGCCGTCAGCTGCCCGAGGCGCCGTATCTGGCCGCCGCCACCGGCGGCAAACCCAGCCGAATCCCGGTGTGGCTGATGCGTCAGGCAGGCCGGTCGCTGCCGGAGTACCGGGCGCTGCGCGCCACCAACACCATGATGCAAGCCTGCTTCGACCCGGAGCTGATCTGTGAGATCACCCTGCAGCCGATTCGCCGGCACGGCGTGGACGCTGCGATCCTGTTCTCCGACATCGTGGTGCCGCTGCGCGGGGCCGGGGTGGACCTGGACATCGTGCCCGACGTCGGGCCGGTGATCGCCAACCCGGTGCGCACCGACGCCGACGTGGCGGCGCTGACAGGCCTAGCGCTGCACCGTGATAGCGCCGTCAGCGCGGTCAGCGACGCCGTCGGTCTGCTGGTCGGGGAGCTGGGGGAGGTGCCGCTGATCGGCTTCGCCGGCGCACCGTTCACCCTGGCGTCCTACCTGGTCGAGGGCGGCCCCAGCAAGCTGCACGAACGTACCAAAACGATGATGCTCGGCGCGCCGCAGACCTGGCATGCGCTGATGGCGGCGCTGACCGACCTGACCATCGACTTCCTGCGTCTGCAACTGGACGCCGGGGTCGACGCCATCCAGCTGTTCGACTCCTGGGCCGGCACCCTGTCGGCGGCCGACTACCGCAGCCACGTGCTGCCGCACAGCAGCCGGGTGTTCGCTGCGCTGGCCGACTACGGCGTGCCGATGACGCACTTCGGGGTCGGCACCGCCGAGCTACTCCCGGCGATGAGCCAGGCCGGTGCGACCGTGGTCGGGGTGGACTGGCGCACCTCCCTGGCCGACGCGGCGACCCGGATCGAGCCGGGCACAGCGCTGCAGGGCAACCTCGATCCGGTGGTGCTGCTGGCCGGCTGGCCGGTGATCGAGAAGGCGGCCCGCGCGGTGGCCGACGACGGCCGGCGCGCCGTGGACGCCGGCGCCGTCGGGCACATCTTCAACCTGGGTCACGGGGTGCTGCCGGGCACCGACCCCGAATTGATCACCGATCTGGTGGGGCTGGTTCACTCGCTGTGAACTCTGCCCGTGCCGCCACCTATGCCGTTGTGGGCGGCGGTATTTCGGGTCTGACGGCCGCCTACCGGATCAGGGCCGCCGTCGGCGCCGAACCCCGCATCCTGATCTTCGACCCGGCCGACCGGCTGGGCGGGGTGCTGCGCACCGAGACGCTGGCCGGCCGGTCGGTGGACATCGGCGCCGAAGCGTTTGTCGCCCGCCGCCCCGAAGTGCCGGCACTGCTGCGCGAGCTCGGGCTGGCCGACCGGCAGATCAGCACGACCGGGGTGCGGCCGGTCATCTACAGCCAGGGCAGGCTGCATCCGTTGCCGCCCGGGGCGGTCAACGGCATCCCCGGCTCGGCTGGGTCGCTGACCGGCCTGGTCGATCAAGCCACCCTGGACCGGGTCGCCACCGAACCGGACCGCCCGCTGACGTGGAGCACCGGCGCGGACCCCGCGGTGGGGGCGGTGGTCGTCGAACGCTTCGGTGAGCAGGTGGTGGCCCGCTCGGTCGATCCGATGCTGTCCGGGGTGTACGCCGGGTCGGCGGCCGGGATCGGCATCCGCTCGGC
>CAYPTG010000252.1:0-3856 GCA_964413455.1 uncultured Mycobacterium sp.
GATGAGCGGGGTGAAGATGGTCGAGATCAGCACCTGCGGTGCGTCCACCACCCGGGCGTTCTGCAGAGGCTGGGCGATGGCGATGTTCTTGGGCACCATCTCGCCGAACACCATCGACACCGAGGTCGCGATGAACAACGCCAGAACCAGGGCGATCCCCTCCACCCAGCCCGGCGGGATGCCCAGCGGCGGCAGCAGCGGGGCCACCAGCCGGGCGATCACCGGCTCGGTCAGATAGCCGGTGATCAGCGTGGTGATCGAGATGCCGACCTGGGCGCCGGACAGCTGAAAGGACAGGGTGCGGTGTGCCCGCTGCACCATCGCGTCGCGCGAGCCGCCGCTACGGGCGTTGGCGTCCACCGTGCTGCGTTCCAGGGCGGTCAGCGAGAACTCGGCGGCGACGAACACCGCGGTGCCCAGGGTGAGCAGTACAAAGCCGAGCAGGCTCAGCGCGATGGACAGTGAACTCAACCGGGTCTCCTCACCAGCCGGTGGGCAGCGGGTGGCCCTCGGCGAAGCCGGCCGTCGACTGCACGCCGAGGGTCGCCCGCTCATACAGTTCGGTGAGGTTGGCCGCGCCGACATAGGTGCAGGTGCTGCGCACCCCGGCGGTGATGTGATCGATCAGGTCCTCCACCCCGCCGCGGGCCGGGTCCAGAGCCATCCGGGAACTGGAGATGCCCTCCTCGAACAGCGCTTTGCGGGCCCGGTCGAAGGCGCCGTCGGCGGCGGTTCGTGCCGCCACCGCGCGCTTGGACGCCATGCCGTAGCTGTCCTTGTAGGGCTGGCCGTCCCGGTCGAACATCAGATCACCCGGTGACTCGTAGGTGCCGGCGAACCACGATCCGATCATCACGTTGGCAGCCCCGGCAGCCAACGCCAACGCCACATCCCGGGGATGACGCACACCGCCGTCGGCCCACACATACGCACCGAGTTCCCTTGCTGCCGAGGCGCATTCGAGCACCGCGGAGAACTGTGGTCGGCCCACACCGGTCATCATCCGGGTGGTGCACATGGCACCGGGCCCGACACCGACCTTGACGATGGAGGCTCCGGCCCCGATCAGGTCACGGGTGCCCTCGGCGGAGACGACGTTGCCGGCTGCCAGCGGCACGCCCAGGTCCAGTGCGGCCACCGCCTTGATGGTGTCCAGCATCTTGGCCTGGTGGCCGTGGGCGGTGTCGATCACCAGCACGTCGACGCCGGCCTGCACCAGTGCCTGAGCCTTGGCCGGCACATCGCCGTTGATCCCGACGGCCGCGGCGATCCGCAGCCGGCCCGAGTCGTCCACCGCGGGGGAGTAGATGCCGGCACGCACCGCACCGGTGCGGGTCAGCACCCCGCCGAGTGAGCCGTCCGGTTTGGTCAGCACCGCCATCGTGACCGGGGCGTGCTCCAGCAGCTCGAACACCTCGCGCGGGTCGCTTCGCAGCGGCGCGGTGACGAAGTCGGTGGTAGCGACGTCGCGCACCCGGGCGAACCGGTCCACCCCGGCGGTGGCGGCCACGCTCACCACCCCGATCGGACGGTCGCCGTCGACGACTACCGCCGCGCCGTGTGCCCGCTTGTGGATCAGCGCGATGGCATCGGACACCGAGTCCTCCGGTGCCAGCGTGACCGGGGTGTCGGCCACCAGGTCGCGGGTCTTGACGAACTCGACAGTCTCCCGGACCGCTTCGGTGGGCAGATCCTGGGGCAACACCACGATGCCGCCCCGGCGGGCCACCGTTTCGGCCATCCGCCGGCCGGCCACCGCGGTCATATTGGCCACCACCACCGGAATGGTGGTTCCGGTGCCATCGCCGGTGGACAGGTTGACGTCGAACCGGGAGGTGATGTCGGAGCGGCCGGGGACGATGAAGACGTCGTTGTACGTCAAGTCGTGGGACGGGCGGTGACCGTCGAGGAAACGCACCACGTCAGCGTAGTGCGCGGTGTCTGTGGTTCGGGCAGTCCGGGTCAGCCGATCGCCTGCTATCCCCAAAGTCGCTGAAGTTCGATGAGCCACGGGACCGCCACCGCGATGGTGGGGATCACCAGCACCGCGGCGGCCGCGAGGTAGGCGGCGGCAGACACCCACCCGCTGTTGGGCGGTCCGCCGAGCCGGCGCACCCGGACCACGGTGCTCGGGCCGCCGGCCGCCAGCGCGCCGGTAGGGGTGGGACCACACGCGCAGGCCACCAGGGCGCGGGCCAGCGGGTGCGGTCCGATGCTGCGCACCGCGGCGTCGTCGGCCAGCAGTTCGACCAGCAACCGGACCGCGCTCAGCGCGCTGCCGCTGCGCACGAACCGGGGGAATGCGGTGTGCACCGCGGTGAAGGCCTCCAGCACCAGATCGTGCCGGGCCCGCAGGTGTGCTCGTTCGTGGCGCAGGATCGCGGCCAGCTCCGGCTCGCTCAGCGCGGCCAGCGTGCCGTTGCTCAGCACTACCCGGCTGCGCATCCCGGGCAGGCAGTAGGCCAGCGGCTTGTCGACGTCGAGCACTCGGACCTCGCCCAATTCGTGACGACGCGATCCGAGCAGATCCACCACCATCCGGTGGTGGGCCCGCCGTCGCCGGGTACCGATAGCCACCTGCAGGACGGCCACCGCCAGGCGTACGCCGATCAGCAGCGTCACGGCCAGCACCGCTACCGCGGCCAGCCACATCGGCCAGCCCAGCGCGGCGATCTGCTCGGCGACGACTGCTGTGGGCCGGCCGTTCGGGCCGGGGCCGAACAGCCGGGCCGCCAGTGCCAGCCCAGCGCTGAACGCCGACAACACCGCTGCCAGCGCGATCGCCTGCCACAGCGTGACCGCGGCCCTCGGGGCCCGTAGCGGCCAGTGGGCGCGGGCCAGCAGCGCCGGCACCGGCCCGGCAAGGGCAAGGGCCAGCAGGGTGAAGGCCAGCGCTAACACGCTTGTCAGTCTTCCTTAGGGCTGCGACGGCCGCCAGTCGATTGGGCGGCGAGTTCGCCGATTTTCTGTGCGCCGCCGGGCGGGCTCAGCGGGAACGGTGCTTGGTGTCCAGGTCGGCGAGCGCCCGGCGCAGGGCGTCGGCCTCGTCGGCGCCCACCTGTTCGACGAAATGGATCAGCGCGGACTGCCGGTCATTGGAGTCGGCGGCTTGGGCCAGTGCATCGACCATCAGGCCGGCGACCAGCTCGTCGCGCCCGTGGGTCGGCGCGTAGCGGTGCGCCCGGTCGTCGCGGATCTGTACTACCAGGTTCTTGCGGGCCAGGCGCTGCAGGACGGTCATCACCGTGGTGTAGGCCAGCTCGCGGTGCGCGCACAACGCTTCGTGTACCTGACGGACGGTCTGCGGCTGATCGGCGGCCCACAGGTGATCCATCACGGCGCGCTCCAGGTCACCTAGACCTGTCTGCTTGGCCATGCCACACCTTCCGCCGCGTTTACTTAGGGTACCCTACATACTACCTAAGGTCGTACCTACGACCGTCAACTGTTCCGGGCCCCGGAAAGTTCCGGCGGCCCGGGCGGGGTGGACACTGGTGGACGTGCCTGCTGAGCCCACGCTGCCGCGCCCGCCCGCCGCAATGCCCGAGCAGTTCGCGCCGTCCGCGCCGTTCGACGCCGCGATCGGCCTGGTCTACACCGAGGTAAGCGCCGACGGGGCGCGCGCCGAGCTCACCGTCAAGCCTGAACTGCTACAGCCGGCGGGCATCGTGCACGGCGGGGTGTGGTGTTCGGTGGTGGAGTCGCTGGCCAGCGTGTCGGGATATGTGTGGCTGTCGGCCAACGGCGGCGGCAACATCGTCGGAGTCAACAACAACACCGACTTCCTGCGGGCGGTCGGCGAGGGCACGGTGTACGCGGCTTCCGAGCCGGTGCACCGCGGCCGCACCCAGCAGCT
>CAYPTG010000253.1:0-3844 GCA_964413455.1 uncultured Mycobacterium sp.
CTGAGCCGGAGCCCGACGAGCCCGTCGAGCCCCCGCCCCCGGCACCCGCTGAGCCCGGTGGTTGACCCGGCCGATCTGGCGGCGGTGGCCGGTCAACTCGGCCGCGCCCCCCGCGGGGTGCTGGCGATCGCCTACCGCTGCCCCAACGGTGAGCCCGGGGTGGTCAAGACGGCACCGCGGCTGCCCGACGGCACCCCGTTCCCGACGCTGTACTACCTGACTCACCCGTTGCTGACCGCCGCGGCCAGCCGGCTGGAATCCGAGGGGGTGATGCGGGAGATGACGGCCCGGCTGACCCGCGATCCGGAGCTGGCCACCGCCTACCGTCGGGCCCACGAGTCGTATCTGGCCGAGCGCGACGCCATCGAACCGTTGGGCACCACGTTTTCCGGCGGCGGTATGCCGGACCGGGTCAAATGCCTGCATGTGCTGATGGCTCACGCGCTGGCCAAGGGCCGCGGGGTCAACCCGTTCGGAGACGAGGCCTTGGCGCTGCTGGCCGGTGAACCCGGGATGGCCGGGATCCTGGTGCCCGAGCAGTGGAGGTGTGGGAACAGTGGACAGGAACACCAGTGACATGAACACCGGCGATGACCGGGTGGCCGCCATCGACTGCGGCACCAACTCGATCCGGCTGCTGATCGCCGACCGGGACCGGGCACCGGGCGGGATCCGGCTGCGGGATCGCCACCGGGAGATGCGCATCGTGCGCCTCGGTGAAGGTGTTGACGCCACCGGCCGGTTCGCCCCCGACGCGCTGGCCCGCACCCGCGCCGCACTGGTCGACTATGCGGCGCTACTGGGTGAGCACAGGGTCACCCATGTGCGGATGGTGGCGACCTCGGCCACCCGCGACGCGGCCAACCGGGACGACTTCTTCGCGATGACCGCCGACGTCCTGGGGGCGGTGATGCCCGGCGCGGTAGCCGAGGTGATCACCGGGCAGCAGGAGGCGGAGCTGTCGTTCACCGGCGCCGTCGGCGAATTAGATCCTGCCGTAGGGCCTTTCGTGGTCGTCGACCTCGGTGGCGGGTCCACGGAGGTGGTGCTGGGGGACAGCCCGAGCGCCGGAGGGGTACAGGCCAGCTATTCGGCCGACATCGGCTGCGTGCGGATGACCGAGCGCTGCCTGCACTCCGATCCGCCCACCGCCGCGCAGGTGGCGTCGGCCCGCGAGGTGGTGCGCGAGCGGCTCGGTGAGGCGCTTCGGGTGGTGCCGGTGCAGCGGGCCGAGACCTGGGTCGGGGTGGCCGGGACGTTCACCACACTGGCCGCGCTGGCTCATCGGCTGCCCAGCTACGACGCGCAGGCCATCCACCTGTCGCGGGTGGGCCTGGCTGAACTGCTGGACGTGTGCGAGCGGCTGATCGGGATGACCCGGACCCAGCGGGCGGCGCTGGGCCCCATGCATGAGGGACGGGTCGACGTGATCGGCGGCGGGGCTATTGTGGTGCAGGAGTTGGCCGTGGCCCTGGCACAGCGGGCCGGCATCGATGAGCTTGTCGTCAGCGAGCACGACATCCTGGACGGGATCGCCCTGTCGATTCGCTGACCGGGGGTGCACTGACGGGGGTGAATACGCAAACTCCGGCGCCACCGAGTGGGTGGCGCCGGAGTTTGTGAGTCGGTCAGAGCATCACAACTTGACTTTGCAGCCACTTCCGATGTTGCGGCAGTGCGCCCCGTTCTTGCAGGCATTGCAACGGCAGGTGCAGCCACCCGTACGGCGAGTCTCAGTGATACGCATGGTCGGTCATCTCCTTCGCGCCCACCCTGCGCGGGCTCCGGCGCCAACTATAGGTCGCTGGAACGTTGCGTGTGCCGAAATTCGCCGGTCGCAAATTCGGCGTTTGAGCCGATCAAGCTCGGGGATCGCCCCGTCTAGCCAGCCCCGTCACGGCTTCGGCGCGAACCTGCTCATCGTCGTCCTGCAGCCGGGCAAAGAGTGCCTCCCGGACCTCCGGGGTGTCGACGTCCTGGATCGATCCCAGCCCGAAGGTGGCCCAGTCACGCACATTGCTGTCGACGTCGGCGGAGAGTTGGATCAGTGCGTCGATGGCCCGGGGATCGTCGTAGTTCTGCAGGCCCAGAGCCACCCCGTACCGGACGTAGGCGTTCGGATGGCTCCGCAGACCGACCAGCGGTTCGATCGCCCGGGGATCGCCGCGCTGCCCCAGCGCCACGACGATGTTCTCGAGTACCTCGGTGTCCGGCTCGGTCTCCAGCATGGCCAGCAGCAGGTCCACCGACTCGGTGACGAAGGTCGGCGGCTGCACCCCGAGCTGGCCCAGGATCCAGACCCCGATACCGCGCTCCCGGGCGACGGGGCTCTGGCACAGGCGGGCGGCCGCGTCGAAGACGTCCTGGGTGCCGCGGAACTGGAGAATTATCACGAAAGTGGCGTCCTCTTCGTTCTCCAGCGCCCCGGCGATCAGCGTCTCGGTCGGCCGCGGGTCGTCGGCCCAGTCCGGTTGCCGAGCGGCCGATTCCTCTGTCGCCATCGCGTTCCTTTGTTGGGCCGACCTGACTCCAGTCGAACAGGACACCTCAGTCGAAAGTACCCTCTGGTCTGCGACGCCCCCATAGCCCAATTGGCAGAGGCAGCGGACTTAAAATCCGCCAAGTGTCGGTTCGAGTCCGACTGGGGGCACCGACACTGCGTCGATGGGTTCATGGAACGTGACTTGTCAGCGTCGGCGCGCCTGGTGCATCTTCGCCGCAAAGGAGGTGACCAAACGCCTATGCCCGACGACCTATACGCAACCGAGGCCCGGCTCACCGCCGAGACGGTGAATTGGCTAAATCGTCTAGCTCGATCAGAACGCGCGGCCGTGATGCGATGGCAAGGTAAGGGCCGCTTCTATGAACAGGTCCAGCAAGTCCTGGCCAATCCAGACGACGTGACCGACGAAGCAATCGAGGTAGCGGTCGCGCTCGCCGAGCACGTCGTCACACACAGATTGCAGTCGGCGTACACCGTCTGGCGTGGCACCCGATCTGCTGTCGATGCCTTCGGTGTCACCGAGGACCGCCTTGAGGAACTAATCGGACGTGAGGGGCGGCTCGGCCGATTCACCGCCGGATCACTCGACCGCAACATCGCCGCCGACGAGTTCACGAACCCGCAGCTCCGCGGAGGAGCGGTCCTGATGCGCATGGAGCTGAGACCCGGCGTGCGTGTTGGATGGCTCGCTTCGATCGGCGACAAAAGGATGGCCTACCAGCGGGAAGTCCTGTTGCACCCCGAAATGGTGCAGCGTATCGTCGGCGTTGACAGGTCTGGTCTGGTCCCGGTCGTGGTGATGGAGGTGAGTGCGCGATGAGCCGATTTGTTGATGGATATACCTTCGCTCCCGACCCTCCGGCGGGGTCGCCTCCCACTCTGAGCCTGCTGCTGATCCGGCTCGGTGTGTCGTTCGCACCTGAATCGGAGCAACGAGCCGCGGTAGTGGAGTGGATGCGCTCGAACACTCCGCGGCCGCGACTTCTGGCCGAGGTCAATTCGCGATATCACCTGTCGGCCTAGTTAGGCATTCACGCTGACTCCTGCCGGGAGTGACGCTGGTGCGACACCCAACCGTCTGCTGACCGCGGACCGCCGTCACCTGCTGGCCCGCCGCATCCGATGGTTCGTCGCTGCCACGATCTCTTACAACGTGATCGAGGCCGTCGTCGCGCTGTCCGAAGGTGCCCGGGTGTCGTCGATCGCCCTGATCGGATTCGGGCTGGATTCGGTGGTCGAGGTGTCCTCGGCCGCGGCCGTGGCCTGGCAGTTCGCCGGCCGCGATCCCGAAGCCCGGGAGAAGACCGCGCTGCGGATCATCGCGTTCTCCTTCTTCGGTCT
>CAYPTG010000254.1:0-3841 GCA_964413455.1 uncultured Mycobacterium sp.
GCCCGCAGGATCAGCGCGTCGCCCGGCCCGCCGCCGCCGCACAGGGCGGCCACCGCGTAGCCCGATCCACGGCGGGCCAGTTCCAGGGCGGCGTGCAGGGTGATCCGCGCCCCGGACATGCCGAGCGGATGCCCCATCGCGATCGCCCCGCCGCTGCGGTTGACCTTCTCCGGGTCGACGCCGAGTTCCCGGACCGACGCCAGCGCCACCGCCGCGAAGGCCTCGTTGATCTCGATGATGTCGAGCTGGTCGACGGTGATGCCCTCCCGGGCGATCGCCTTCTTGATCGCGTTGGCCGGTTGGCACTGCAGGGTGGAGTCCGGTCCGGCGACGTTGCCGTGGGCGCCGATCTCGCACAGCCAGGACAGCCCCAGCTCCTGGGCCTTGGCTTTGTTCATCACCACGACCGCGCAGCCGCCGTCGGAGATCTGCGACGCCGACCCGGCGGTGATGGTGCCGTCCTTGCCGAACGCCGGCCGCAGCCCGCCCAGTGATTCGGCGGTGGTGTTGGCCCGGATGCCCTCGTCCTCGGCGAACTCGATCGGGTCGCCCTTACGCTGCGGAATCTGCACCGGCACAACCTCATCGGCGAACACGCCGTCCTTCCAGGCGGCCGCGGCCTTGCGGTGCGATCCGGCGGCGAACTCGTCCTGCTCGAGCCGGGTGAACTTGTCGGTGTCGTTGCGCGCCTCGGTGAGCGCACCCATCGGCTGGTCGGTGAACACGTCGTGCAGGCCGTCGTAGGCCATGTGGTCGCGCACCGTCACGTCGCCGTACTTGTAGCCGGCGCGGCTGTCCAGCAGCAGGTGCGGGGCCTTGGTCATCGACTCCTGGCCGCCGGCCACCACCACGTCGAACTCACCGGCCCGGATCAGCTGGTCGGCCAGCGCAATCGAATCGATCCCGGACAGGCACACCTTGTTGACGGTCAACGCCGGGACGTCCCAGCCGATGCCGGCGGCCACCGCGGCCTGGCGGGCCGGCATCTGCCCGGCCCCGGCGGTGAGCACCTGACCCATGATCACGTACTGCACCAGCGACGCCGGGACGCCGGCCTTCTCCAATGCGCCCCGGATGGCGATCGCACCCAGATCGGCACCGGAGAAGTCTTTCAGCGAGCCCATCAGCCGCCCGATGGGCGTGCGGGCGCCCGCAACGATGACCGACGTCGTCATGTACAACCTCCCAGGCGATAGTCCGCGGTGATCTGGCCGATCGGCGCAGCGCGTCTTCCGACGTCAGGTTACCGTTGAAGGATGACGACCGAGCACGTCGATGCCCGTCCGGTGCTCGCCAGCGCCCTGGTCACCGGCATCGACCACGTCGGCGTCGCGGTGGCCGACCTCGACGCGGCGATCGCCTGGTATCACGACCACCTCGGCATGATCGTGGTGCACGAGGAGATCAACACCGACCAGCGGGTGCGCGAGGCGATGCTGGCGGTGCGCGGTGCGCCTGCCGGCAGTGCGCAACTGCAGTTGATAGCGCCGATGGACGACACCTGCGTCATCGCAAAATTCCTGGACAAGCGCGGCCCGGGCCTTCAGCAGTTGGCCTACCGGGTCAGCGATTTGGACGCCCTCTGCGAGCGGCTGCGGGCCGACGGAGTGCGGTTGCTCTACGACGCGCCGCGGTGCGGCACCGCCGAGTCCCGGATCAACTTCATCCACCCGCGCGATGCCGGGGGCGTGCTGGTGGAGCTGGTCGAGCCGGCGCAGCGGTAAGCCCGCCCGGCTCCGAAAACAATCGGCTCAGAACAGCCGGAACTCGTCGTTGTCCATACCGCGCATCGCCTCGTAATCGAGTGTCAGACAGCGGATTCCGCGATCCTCGGCCAAGGTGCGGGCCTGCGGCTTGATCTGCTGGGCGGCGAACACTCCGGTCACCGGGGCCAGCAGGGCGTCCCGGTTGAGCAGCTCCAGGTAGCGGGTCAGCTGCTCCACCCCGTCGATCTCGCCGCGCCGCTTGATCTCGACGGCCACCGTGCGGGCCTGCTCGTCACGGCACAGGATGTCCACCGGGCCGATCGCGGTCATGTATTCCCGGCGGACCAGGGTGTAGCCGTCGCCGAGGAGTTCGATGTGCTCGGCCAGCAGCTCCTGCAGGTGGGCTTCCACCCCGTCCTTGACCAGGCCGGGGTCGACGCCGAGTTGATGGCTGGAGTCGTGCTCGATCTCCTCGATGGTGATCCGCAGCTGTTCGCCGGACTTGTTCTGCACCACCCACACCGCGCCACCCTCGCTCGCGGTCTCGGTGAGCCAGCACGGCGGGCTCATCCAGTTCAGCGGTTTGTAGGCCCGGTCGTCGGCGTGGATGCTGACCGAGCCGTCGGCCTTGACCAACAGCAACCGACGGGCCGAGGGGAGGTGGGAGGTGAGCCGACCGGGGTAGTCCACGGTGCACTGGGCAATCACGAGGCGCACCGATCCAGCTTAGAGTCCAGCGAAGCCGGATTCCTCAGCGGCTCGCTGCGCTGCGCCGCATCGTCACCCAGCGAAACGGACGGTCGGTCTAGGCTTGCGCCACCATGGTTACCGTCCGGAGCGTGGGGAAGCGGATCGGCCGCGTGATGGAACGCATCACCCGGCCGTCGCGCACGTCCGCCTACGGCTCGCTGCTGCTGGGCCGGGTCACCGAGAACCCCGCCCAGCGGCGGGTCCGCATCCAGAGCATCCTCACCTCGTTCATCATCACGGTGAACGTGATCGGGATCGCCGTGATGATCCTGCTGGTGACCGTGGCCTTCCCGGAGCCCAGCGTGTTCACCGAGGCGCCGGTGTGGCTGCCCACCGTGGTGGCCCCGGCCTACCTGCTGCTGGCGCTGGTGCTGGGCACCTGGTGGCTGACCACCCGCACCATCAAGGATCTGCGCTGGTCCATCGAAGACCGCCCACCGAGCCAAGAAGATCAGCGCAACGTGTTCTTCACCCCGTGGCGGATCACGTTGTCGCACTTGCTGTTATGGGGCGGCGCGGCGGTCCTGTTCACCACGCTCTACGGCCTGTATGACACCGAGTTCATCCCGAAGCTGGGCCTGGTGCTGCCGTTGTGCGGGGTGCTGGTGGCCACCAGCTGCTACCTGTTCGCGGAGTTCGCGCTGCGCCCGGTGGCCGCCCTGGCGCTGACCGCCGGGCCGCCGCCGCACCGGCTGGGGGCCGGTGTGATGGGCCGAACGCTCATTATCTGGATGATCAGTGCCGGCCTGCCGCTGATCGGCATCGGGCTGGTCGCGCTGTTCTCGCTGCTGATGCGCAACCTCACCCAGCATCAGCTGGAAATCGCGGTGCTGATCGCCTCCGCACTGAGCCTGGTGGTCGGGTTCCTGCTGATGTGGATTCTGGCCTGGCTGACCGCCACCCCGCTGCGGGCGATGCGGGCAGCCCTCAAGCAGGTCGAGGACGGCGACCTGGACACCCAGGTGGTGGTGTTCGACGGTACCGAGCTCGGCGAGCTGCAACGCGGCTTCAACTCGATGGTCGCCGGCCTGCGGGAACGGGAGCGGGTCCGTGACCTGTTCGGCCGGCACGTCGGGCGCGACGTGGCCGCCGCGGCCGAACAACAGCGGCCCACCCTCGGTGGTGAAGAGCGGTACGTCGCCGTGGTGTTCGTCGACATCATCGGGTCCACCAAGCTGGTCAGCCGGCTGCCGGCCCGGGAGGTCGTCGAGCTACTCAACCGGTTCTTCGCCGTCGTCGTCGAAGAGGTCGACCGGCACAGCGGGCTGGTCAACAAGTTCGAGGGCGACGCCACCCTGGCGATCTTCGGCGCACCGGCGCCCCTGGACAACCCGCAGGATCACGCGCTGGCCGCCACCCGCAGCATCGCCCGGCGGTTGTACAAA
>CAYPTG010000255.1:0-3835 GCA_964413455.1 uncultured Mycobacterium sp.
AAGCGCCGCGTCGACCTGATGATCGCCGCGATCGCCATCGGCGACGGAGCCGCCCTAGCCACACGCAACACCGCGGACTTCGACGGCCTACAACCTCTACTCAACGTCATTGCGCTTTGATCCGCTGCCACCGTCGCGGAGGATCGGTCCGCCCGTACGACTGGGCTGGAACCTAAAGGGGACGAAACGTGTGTGGGGCTGTCACTGGGGCCAAATGCTTTGCTACGGTGACGGTTTCGCACGCCCTAGCGACGGTTCTGGGAGGGCAAGGGCTAGTGCCAGCGCTTGGTTGATGAGCCTCATGGTCGGCACCGACAAGGCGCCGAGGTACTCGCCCAGCTCATCTTTGCCGAGTGTTTCGATGTTGTCGGCGTTGGCGTATCCGGTGAGTGGATCGCTGGAGGTCAACTGAACCCAGGTCGGCAGTCGTCGCGCAGTGGTTGTCAATCGGATGGCGAGCACGTCAGCGGTGTGGCGATTACGTGGATTGTTGGATACCACCAGCCAAGGCTTGGGGCCATGGCCGATATCGCAGCGATAGACCTGCCCGCGTAGAGGAGTCATTCTTCCGCCGAGGCTCGCTGGCGAACGTTACGCCGCCGCCGCGCCACAGCCCGTTCGGGCTCCGATTCATACGGGTAGCTGGGGTTGTCCTGGACGGCCTCGGCGTAGGCGGCTTCCAGGCCGTCTTCACGAACCTGCTCCCACAACCGGTTGATCGCGTCGATGATAGCGGCATTGTTGCTGCGGTAATTGCCGCCGGCAACGACTTCGGCAAGGCGTTCTCGTGTCGGCGAGTCCAGACGTAACCGGGTTGCGTAGTCATTAGACATGCCAATGACGGTACCAGAATGAAGCCCCAATTATTAGCCCCATTAGTAGGGGCACGCGGATGTCAGAGCGAAGTGCTCCACACCGTCACCGCCCAGCGCATCACCGACGAGTTCGCCGAAGCCGCAGCCACGTGTCCGTATCGAAGCTTGTCTCGCCAAGCGATCGATGAGTTCGTCGAGACGCACGGCGGCTAGACGGGGGACGCAGCCAAAGCCGCACGAACTCAGCTAAGCATGGCCTTGTCGGCCCCCGCCTGCGGTTACCGCGCCAGGGCGAGGTTCCACTTCTCCAGGTACGGCTCGATGAGGGTCGCCGTGGTCGCCGAATCCCCGTCGACGCCGCCCGTCAAAATCCCGACCGCGGTGGCCGAGCCGTCGTTCTCGATCCGGTACACCGGGGCCCCGGAATCCCCGTCCTGGGAGACCGCACCGAACTCGACGGTCGCCGCACCCGGCAGCAGAGACGCCGCCACCGGGCCGCACCGCAGGCCGCTGACCACCCCGTAGAAGCACAACGTGTCGGAGGGGGCGAGGTGTGTGGTCACGCCGCCCACTGGGCGGCCGGACAGCACCCGCGCGTCCTGGGGGGTGCCCGCCTCGAGCCGGATCACCGCAATATCGGGGCTGTCGGCGCCGTCTTCCATGACCGCGTCGGCGAACTGCCCGACCTGCAGGTAGTTCCCGGCGGTCTTGTAGGGCATGACCACGTCACCGGTGGATGCGCAGTGCCCGGCGGTGAACGCGTACCGGGTGCCGTCGGCGCCGTCGGCGAGGAAACCGAGCGTGCAGGCGCCTTCGTTATGCCCGGAGACGTCATACATCCCCGCCCCGACCCCGGGGGCGACGGCGGCCGCCGGCGGGATCGTGACGACAGGAGAGCCCGGATCGATAGGCGCCGCCGGCGCCGCCGGCGCAGCCGCCAACGCGGCGGCGGTTGCTACGGCCAGGACAGCAGGCAGTCGACGCATGTCAGGTATCCCCCATTTACGGTTTGACGGCAAATCCACGCGCCCCTTGCTGTTTCGCCGGGGAGCGCTGCCGGGTTTAGCGGGTGTACTGGACCGGCTTGACCCCGGCCGGGGCCGGGGTGGTGGCCAGAGTGAGGTTCCATTTCTCCAGGTACGGCTGGATGAGAGTCGCCGTAGTGCCCGACCCTTCACCGGTACCGATACCGCCCGTCAGGATCCCGACCGCGGTGGCAGAGCCGTCGCTCTCGATCCGGTACACCGGGGCCCCGGAATCCCCGTCCTGGGAGACCGCCCCAAACTCGACCGTGGCGCTGCCCGGTAGCAGCGACGACGCCCATACCCGGCCGCACCGCGGCCCGCTTACCGACCCGCTGGTCAGCCCGTAGAAGCACAGCGTGTCTGTGGCGTCGAGTTGTGTGGTCACCCCCTCGACCGGGCGACGGGACAGCACCCGCGTGTCCTGCGGGGTGCCAGCCTCCAGCCGGATCACCGCAATATCAGGGCTATAAGTGCCCTCTTCCGCGACATGCTCGGCGAACTGCCCGACACGCAGCCAGTTTCCCTCGGTCTTGTAGGACATGACCGCGTCACCGGTGGATGCGCAGTGCCCGGCGGTGAACGCGTACCGGGCACCGTCGGCTCCGGTCGCGAGAAAACCGAGTGTGCAGGCCTTGTCCGCGGACTGACCAGCGGCATCGTACATAGCCACTGCAGCACCGGGCGTGATGGCCGAGGAGGGAGGAAGGGGGGCGTCATTCGTCGGCGGCGGCGAAGCGAACGCGAGCGGCATTGTCACCGTGGCGGCCACTACTGCAGCAACAGCCAACCCTACGCCTTTCACTCTGATCCCTCCAGCTCAATTCACCACGGCAGACGTGTCAATCACATGATTGACCAAAATCTAGTGTACGCGATCGACGACACGCCTGGGTTCGGCTGGTGTCGCCGTAGCATGGTAGCCGTCGATAGGCGGCGCCTGGTCGTGGACTGCACCGGGTGCCCGTGGAGTGCCTGGTGGCGGTTTGCCGCCGGGGGTGGATGCATGGAGGGGAAGGGACCGTTATGGCGGATCCTGTGCGGCCGACCGGTGAGGTCGCCGACGAGGTGATCGGCGCGGCGGGCTGGCCGCAATGGAGCGCGGACGCGTATCGCGAGAAGTCCCGAGAGCTGCTGGCCTGGGCGGAGAAGGCGGACGCGAACGCCCGGGCCACAGACCGCGCGGCGCGCGGCACTGCGGAGAACTTCGACGGCCGCGCGTACAACGCCATCCTGACCGAGCTCAAAATGCATACCACCGCTTTCACGGTGCAGGGCGAGGAGATCCGCAGGTCCGCGGGCTGGCTCGAGGCGATGGCGGTTGCCATCGAGAAAGCCAAGCTTGCGATCGTCGGCGCGGTCGCGTCCCACCAGTCCCCGCATGAGGCCTACGAAAAGCTGGTCGCCGGGAAGTTGTGGCCTTCGGTGCGGGAGCAGGCCGAGGCGGCGCACCTGGCCGACGTCGCCCGCGCCCAGGGCGAGGTGCGGGCCGCGCTGTTGGTGATGGAGTCCGCGTTGAGCGCCGGTGAGGCCGCGCTGGTCGCCGACGACATCCCCGCTCCCCCGGTCTCCGCCGGTGAGCCCGCTAAAGCCGGACACGACACCCCCCGCAACGTGCCCCAGGCAAATCCGACGGCGGCAGGTTCGTCTGCCGCCGCGGGTTCCGGGTCGGGGATCGGGTCGGGTGGTGACGGCGCCGCCGCGGGCGCGGCCGGCGGCGGCGCGGCGCCTGCGGCGGGGGCGGCATCCGGGTCGGGAACAGGCTCTAGTAGCGGGTCCGGGATGGGTGGGGCTCCCACCAGCACCGCGCCAGTGGATTCCGGCGCCGCGGCTGGCGGCGGGGCGGGATCGTCTTCGGCTGGGGCCGGTGGTGGTGGCGGTTCGGCGGCGCCGGTTGAGTTGCCGCGGGAGTTTTTCGCGGCGCCGGGGCCGTCGTCGGCGCCGGGCGGCGGCGCGGACGGTGTCGGCGGCGCCGGTGCCGGTGCCGGCGGTGGGGGT
>CAYPTG010000256.1:0-3755 GCA_964413455.1 uncultured Mycobacterium sp.
CCTGATCCAACCCAAAGTGACAATGCTGGAAATCCGGGCTAAATAAGCGCAGACCCCAGGCCCTGCCATCCGGCAGGAACTCCTGGGGTCCACTTCTGATGGCACCGCAATGCATCAGCTTCACTGGTCAGTGTAGTCGACTCGCCTAGGCCCGATTGCCGGGCTCCTCAGCGGCTCACTGCACTGCGCCGCATCGTCACCCGGCTAGCCATCCGCACTGAAAGTCGGCAGCTTCTTGCCCGACTTCCAGTGCTTGAGCAGCCCTTTGGCCAGCTCACGGTAGGCGGCGGCGCCCTTGTTTTTGCGCTTGCTGGACATCACCGAGGAGCCCGACGCACTGGCCTCGGCGAAGCGCACCGTGCGCGGAATCGGCGGGGCCAGCACCGGCAGGTCGTAGCGGTCGGCGACGTCGAACAGCACATCGCGGCTGTGCGTGGTGCGGGCGTCGAACAGCGTGGGTAGCGCACCCAGCAGCCGCAGATCCGGGTTAGTGATCTGCTGGACGTCGGCCACGGTACGCAGGAACTGGCCCACGCCGCGGTGCGCCAGGGTTTCGCACTGCAACGGCACGATCACCTCGTGGGCGGCGGTCAACCCGTTGAGGGTGAGCACACCGAGTGACGGTGGGCAGTCGATGACCACGACGTCGAACCGTCCGGCCAGCTTCTCCAGGGCGCGCTTGAGGGCGTATTCGCGGCCGGCCCGCATCAGCAGCATGGCTTCGGCGCCGGCCAGGTCGATGTTGGCCGGCAGCAGGGTCATCCCCTCCGGTGTGCCGACCAGCGCGGCGCTCGGCTCGACGTCGCCGAGCAGCACCTCGTGCACCGACACCGCCAGCTTGTCCGGGTCGGTGCCCAGTGAGAACGTCAGGCAGCCCTGCGGGTCGAGGTCCACCAGCAGCACCCGGCGACCCTCGCTGGCGAACGCGGCGCCCAACGAGGCGACCGTGGTCGTCTTAGCCACGCCGCCCTTCTGGTTGGCCACCGCCAGTACTCGGGTCACGCCGACCATCCTGACAGGTTCGGGCACAATCGGTGAGCGTGAGTGTCGGCAACCATCGGCTGGTCCTGCTCCGCCACGGCGAGACGGAGTGGTCCCGGGACCGCAAGCACACCAGCCGCACCGACCTGGACCTCACCGACGTCGGGCGCCAGCAAGCCCAGCGGGCAGCCCTGACGCTGACCTCGCTGGCCCTGGACAACCCGCTGGTGATCAGCAGTCCGCGCAAACGGGCGCTGGCCACCGCCGAGCTGGCCGGGCTGACGGTCGACGAGGTATCTCCGATGCTGGCCGAGTGGGACTACGGCGACTACGAGGGCCTGACCACCCACGAGATCCGCACCAGCACACCGGGCTGGCTGCTGTGGACCTACGGCTGCCCCGGCGGGGAGAGCGTGGATCAGGTGAGCACGCGCGCCGACCGGGCGGTGGCCGACGCGCTGGACCACATGAGCGAGCACGACGTGGTGTTCGTCAGCCACGGCCACTTCTCCCGCTCGGTGATCACCCGCTGGGTGGAGCAGCCGCTGAGCGAAGGGGTCCGGTACGGATTCGGCACCGCCGCCGCCGCGGTGTGCGGCTTCGAATACGGCCAGCGGCAACTGTCCGCGCTGGGCCTGACCAGCCCGCCGGCCCCCGGGACGTGACCGCCACACCCAGCTTCGCGCTGACCGGCCCGGCCGGAACCCTTGTCGCACATGGCATCCGGGCCGGTTTCCCCGACGTGGACGCGGCCGCCGATGCGCTGCGCGACGGCTCGTCCGATCTGGTGGTGGGCGCGCTGCCGTTCGACGTGCGCCGCCCGGCCGCGCTGCTGACCCCGGTACGGGCCGCCCGGGCGCTGAGCCCCGTCCCGGCCGCCGCGTTGCCGCCAGTGCGGATCGCCGAGACGCTGCCCGAGCCAGACGTGCACCGGTCCCGGGTCCAGGCTGCGCTGCGACTGCTGCGCGATCCGGATAACCCGTTGCAGAAAGTGGTGCTAGCCCGGGCGCTGCGGCTGACCGCCGACCGGCCGCTAGACCCGATGGCGATCCTGACCCGGCTGCGTGACGCCGATCCCGAGGCCACCGCCTATCTGACCGACCTGTCCCCCGCCGGGCCGGCGTTCGCCGACACGGTGCTGCTGGGGGCCAGCCCGGAGCTGCTGGTGGCCCGCCGCGGCGATCAGGTGACCTGTCAGCCGTTCGCCGGGTCGGCCCCGCGATCAACCGACCCGGACGCCGATGCGGCGGCCGGCGCCGCGCTGGCGGCCTCGGCCAAAAACCGGCACGAACATCGGCTGGTCGTCGACACGATGAGCGAGGCGCTGCGCCCGCTGTGCACCGAACTGGACGTCGCCGCGCAACCGCGACTCAGCCACACCGCAGCACTGTGGCATCTCAGCACCACCATCCGTGGGACGCTGCGCGAAAGTTCGACCACCGCACTGGATTTGGCGCTGGCGCTGCATCCCACCCCCGCCGTCGGCGGCGTCCCGACCAGCGCGGCGATCGACGCGATCGCCGAACTGGAAGGCGACCGGGGCTTCTACGCCGGCGCGGTCGGCTGGTGTGACGCCCGCGGCGACGGCCGCTGGGTGGTGGCGATCCGCGGTGCCCAGCTATCGCCGGACCGGTGTAGCGCGCTGGCCCGGGCTGGCGGCGGCATCGTCGCCGAATCCGACGCCGACGACGAAGTCGCCGAGACCACCACCAAGTTCCGGACCGTGCTGTCCGCGCTGGGCGTCACCTGAGCCGGGAGGTCACCCACCGAATGGTGCTGGGGTGAAACAGCAGCACCAGCGCGGCCAGCGCGACCGCGGCGACCGGCACGGCGTAGACCCAGCGGTGCGAGCCAACCCCGAGGTACCAGCACACCGGCAGGATCAGCAGCTGGGTGAACACCGCGATGCCGCGGCCCCAGTGCCGCCCAGTCCACAGCGCCCAGCCGGCGGCCAGCACCACCGCGCCGAGCAGCCCGAACCAGGCAGCATTGCCGTAGCCGTTGACGATATGGCGGTCGGATCCGAAGATCCCGCGCACCAGGAACACCACCGCGGCGACGACGGCCACCGCACCTTCCGCGGCCACCAGCACGGCTGCGCGCCGCACCACCGGCGGAGACGGGACGGTCACAAAGCTTTGGCCCGACCGGTGATCTGCTGCAACACGGCGGTGGCGATCCGGTCGGAGTCACCGAAGCGTTCGGCGGACACCCCGATCAGCGCCGGGCCGACGACGCGGTAGATGGTCGCGCACTGTTTGAAGCACACCGCCAACGTCAGCGGGTCGAGAACCTGCGTCGTGAACGTCATGTCGGGGATGTTCTGGTTCGAGCAGGCCATCAATGCGTCGTTGAGGTTTTTCAACGCCACCTTGGCGTCCATGCCGCTGGGGTAGATCGCGACGGCCTGGGTGACCGACATGTTGGCCGCGCCGGTGTAGGTGACCGACCGGAATTGTCCGTACTTGCCGAAGGCGACGTCCTGATCGAACACCGGGTGGCACACCGGCGGGTATTTCGCGTCGAACTCGTGCTTGCCGCCCGGCTGGTGCAGGTCGAGCGCCGGGTCGGGGGTGAGCACCGCATTACCGGCGATGCCGCCGACTTCCTCCACGCTGAGCACCAGCGGGTCGGCCGAGGGCACCGCCGCTTCGGGATCGGCGCCGGCTCCCGGCGCCGCGGCCAGGGCGGCGCACGCGGCCAGGGTGGCGGCCGTCGTGATGAGTTCGCGGATCGCGGTCACAGTTCACCTCAGCCGGTTGTCAACGGTGGGG
>CAYPTG010000257.1:0-1972 GCA_964413455.1 uncultured Mycobacterium sp.
GGCGGATTACGGCGTCAGGCCGGACAACAACAGCTGCAGACCGCGTCGACACTCATATGCCGCCGTACCACCGACGCACCAGAGCGCACGCTGGGCTGAGAGGCGGACATGTGCGCAATTCTGCCACGGATGATCGCGGGGGTCTCAACCGGCCACAATTTTCGCTCACCGCGATCTAAACCTGGCCGGGTAGGTTCACTGCACACCGCCCCGCCCGGGGTGTCGCACGGTGTCGATCGGGGATTGATGAGCAACCCGCACCTCCGGACAGCGCCGGTAACGCTGCCCGACCTGACGCTCACACCCGGGACCGCGTTCGGCATCTACGTGCATGTGCCGTTCTGCGCCACCCGCTGCGGGTATTGCGATTTCAACACCTATACCCCCGGCGAACTCGGCGCCGCTGGCGCCGAGAACTCCAGTGCGGTGGACAGCTGGCTGGCGGCGCTGCGCACCGAACTCACGTTGGCCGCCAGCGCGCTCGGGCCGGTCACCGTCGACACCGTTTTCGTCGGCGGTGGAACGCCGTCGCTGATCGGCGCCGACCGGTTGTCCGCGGTACTCGGCGCCGTCAAGGGCTGCTTCCCACTGGCCCAGGATGCCGAGATCACCACCGAGGCCAACCCGGAGTCGACGTCGCGGGAGTTCTTCGACGCCCTGCGAGCCGCCGGCTTCAACCGGGTGTCGCTGGGTATGCAGTCGGCCGCTCCGCGGGTACTGGCGGTCCTGGACCGCACCCACTCGCCGGGCCGGTCGGTGGCCGCGGCCCGCGAGGCGACCGCCGCCGGATTCGCGCACGTCAACCTCGACCTCATCTACGGCACCCCCGGCGAGACCGACGAGGACCTGCTGGCCTCGGTGCAGGCTGCGCTGGACGCCGGGGTGGATCACGTTTCGGCCTATGCGCTGGTGGTCGAGGAGGGCACCGCGCTGGCCCGGCGGGTGCGGCGCGGAGAGCTGCCCGCACCCGACGACGACGTGCTGGCCCACCGCTACCAGCTGATCGACCGTCGGCTCTCGGACGCCGGGCTGCACTGGTATGAGGTGTCCAACTGGAGCCGCCCGGGCGGACAGTGCCGGCACAACGAGGGCTACTGGAATGGCGGGCAGTGGTGGGGTGCCGGACCCGGCGCGCACGGCTTCATCGGCGATGTGCGCTGGTGGAACGTCAAGCACCCCAGCGCCTACTCCGAGTCGCTGGGAGCCGGGCACCTGCCGGTGGCCGGCTTTGAACGCCTCGGCGCCACCGAGCGGCATCTGGAAGACGTGCTACTCGGTATCCGGCTGCGCCGCGGCCTGGACATTAGGGTGCTGAGCGAGACCGAGCGCCGCCGCGCCCGCCGCGCGGTGGACGAAGGCCTGCTCATCGACGCCGGGGACCGGCTGGTGCTCAGCGACCGCGGACGGTTGCTCGCCGACGCGGTGGTGCGAGATCTGCTGGACGGCTGAAAAAGCTCGCACTCGCCGGGCTTCGGTGCTAATCGTGCTGCTCCGAACCCGTAAAATGGCGTCGACCGGAGGAGGTGAATCGATTGGGCACTGCCGATGAGCGTCGCTTCGAGGTGCTGCGCGCCATCGTCGCGGACTTCGTCGCCACCCAGGAGCCGATCGGTTCCAAGGCGCTGGTCGAACGTCATCGCCTCGGAGTATCCAGCGCCACCGTCCGCAACGACATGGCAGTGCTGGAGGCCGAGGGCTACATCACCCAGCCGCACACCAGCTCGGGTCGAGTGCCCACCGAGAAGGGGTACCGCGAGTTCGTCGACCGGATTCACGACGTCAAACCGCTGTCGTCCTCGGAGCGCCGCGCCATCCTGGCCTTCCTGGAATCCGGGGTGGACCTCGACGATGTGCTGCGCCGCGCGGTGCGGCTGCTGGCCCAGCTGACCCGGCAGGTGGCCGTTGTGCAGTATCCGACGCTGTCGGCGTCCACCGTGCGCCACCTGGAAGTGGTGCCGCTGACCCCGGCCCG
>CAYPTG010000257.1:2072-3738 GCA_964413455.1 uncultured Mycobacterium sp.
CGCAACACCGCCGATTTCCGCGGCACCCTGCGATCGGTGCTGGAAGCCCTCGAAGAGCAGGTCGTGGTTCTGCGTTTGCTGGCCGCGCAGCAGGAGGCCGGTAAGGTGACCGTGCGCATCGGTCACGAGACCGAGGCGGAGCAGATGGCCGGCACGTCGGTGGTGACCACGACCTACGGCAGCGCGGGAACGGTCTACGGCGGGATGGGCGTGGTGGGCCCCACCCGGATGGACTACCCCGGGACGATGGCCAACGTCGCCGCAGTGGCGATGTACATCGGTGAGGTGCTGGGCAACCGCGCCGGCTGATCAGCGGCGCAGACGAAAGAGGTCACAGCGTGGCACGCGACTACTACGGGCTGCTCGGTGTGAGCAGAAACGCCAGTGACGCGGAGATCAAACGCGCCTACCGCAAGCTGGCCCGCGAACTGCATCCCGACATCAACCCCGCCGAGGGCGAGCGGTTCAAGGAGGTCAGCACCGCTTACGAGGTGCTGTCCGACCCGGAGAAGCGCCGCATCGTCGACCATGGCGGTGATCCGCTGGCCGGCCCCGGCGCCGGCGGGTTCGCCGGGTTCGGCGGCTTGGGTGACGTCTTCGAAGCGTTCTTCGGCGGCGGCGCCTCCCGCGGTCCGGCCGGCCGGGTCCGCCCCGGATCGGATTCGCTGCTGCGGATGCGGCTGACACTGGCCGACTGCGCCACCGGCGTCACCAAACAGGTCACCGTCGACACCGCGGTGCTCTGCGATCTGTGCCAGGGCCGCGGCACCCACGGTGATTCCACGCCGGTGACCTGCGACACCTGCGGTGGACGCGGTGAGGTGCAGAGTGTGCAGCGTTCGCTGCTCGGCCAGATCATGACCGCGCGGCCCTGCCCCACCTGCTCGGGGGTCGGTGAAGTCATCCCCGATCCGTGCCACCGTTGCGGCGGCGACGGGCGGGTGCGCGCCCGCCGGGAGATCAGCGTCAAGATCCCGGCCGGGGTCGCCGACGGGATGCGGGTGCGGCTGGCCGCCCAGGGCGAGGTCGGCCCCGGTGGCGGCCCGGCCGGCGACCTCTACGTCGAAGTGCACGGCCAGCCGCACGACTTTTTCATCCGCGACGGCGATGACCTGCACTGCACCGTCAGCGTGCCGATGATCGACGCAGCCTTGGGCACCGCGGTCACCGTCGAGGGAATCCTGGACGGTGCGCCCACCGAGATCACCGTCGCCCCTGGTACCCAGCCCGGTGCGGTGACCACGCTGCGCGGTCACGGCATGCCGCGGCTGCGTTCGGATCTGCGCGGGGATCTGCATGCCCACATCGACGTGACGGTGCCGACCAAACTGGACCCCCGCACCCGGGATCTGCTCACTGAAGCCAAGGGGCTCAGCACCGAGCAGGCCGCGGTCCGGTCCACCCGCGCCGCCGCCTCGGCGGCGTCCGGCGGTGGGTTGTTCAGCCGCTTGCGCGAAACCTTCACCGGGCGCGGATAATTCGGATGACAGCCGGACGGGCAGTAGGACTAATGGCCGCCACCCTGTTCTACGCCGATACCGTTCCCGGCGTCGGTGAGACGGCCGTCGTTGACGGCGAGGAGGGCTTCCATGCCGCCACGGTGCGGCGCATCCGGCCCGGTGAACTCCTGGTCATCTCCGACGGCGCCGGTGCGGTGGCCGACTGC
>CAYPTG010000258.1:0-3722 GCA_964413455.1 uncultured Mycobacterium sp.
GGGTCTCGCCCGGGGCCAAGGTATTGACGTTGGCGGTGACGGTGGCCACCACCGACGCGCCGATCAGCGGGGCCAGCAACGTGCTGATCAACGGGAGCTGCTGCAACAGGTTGATCACCGGCTCAGCGATCATGCCCACCAGCGGGATGCTGACCAGGAACTTGTCGAAATCGGTGACCTCGCTGACCCGCACTTTCCAGGTCTCCTCGGTCTTACCGGCGCCGGCGTTATCCCAGGTGCGGTACGGCAACAGCGACAGCGTCCCCGGATCGGTCGTGCTCATCGTCAGCTTGCCGCCGTTGCTGCCGTTGGTCGTCCCGCCCACCGGGGTGTACCTCAACTCCAGCCCACGCTCACTGGTGGCGTTGAGATCGGCCACCAGAATGCCGTCCACCAGCGCGACGGTGGGATCGACGGTCAGACCGCTGTTGGAGGCCTGCTGCGACGAGGTGACCTGGGCCGCCGGCGCGGTGGTGCTGGCGGCCGCACCCACGGTCTGCCGCCGCGCCGCGGCCACCAACGCCCACGACAGCGGCGAATCGGTCGACTCCAATGGATCGGTGCCGGCACCGTCGGTCACGTCATCATCCGCGGCCGACAGATACCCCGACACCTCCCCCGCTGGCGCCGCCTCCGGCTCGCTCTCGGTGACCGCAGCGCTGACGGCACTGGCAGTGGCCTCAGCGGCGGCGGCCTCGTTCTGTACCGGGGCCGCGACAATGGTCTGCACCGCAGGTGCTTCCGGTGCCGCGGCGACTGCGGCCTCGGCGGCCGGCGCCGCAGCATCGACCACTACATCCGGAACGGTCACTGCGACTGGCGCGGGCTCGGCCGCTACCGGAGCAGCGCTGGCCGCTGACTCGACCGGCGCAGCGGCCGCCGGAGCAACCTCAACGGCCGCGGCAGCCGCCGGTACGGAATTGCTACCGGAAGGCGCACTCAATTCAGGGGCCTCCGGTGCGCTCAACACCGGATCGGGCTGCGCGGCACGCGGTCCGCGAACCGCACCGCCGCCGGCATCGGATGCCGTATCAACGGTCGTAGCAGGCGCTCCACGATGGCCGCGTGACGGCGCATCCGACGACGAATCACCACCCGCCGACGACCCCGCCGCGCTGCCGCCCCGATCGGCACCGGAGTCGCCCCGATCAGCCCAGGCCACTCCACCCCCGGAGAACACCGCTGCACCCAGCCCGAGGGCTACCGCCAAACCACCGACCCGACCGACATAACGTGATGCGCTCATTTTGCTGCTCTCCCTGGAAGTGACCTAGATCTCAGCGAAGGCTAACGCGTTTGCGGCCAATCCTTAAGAGCCTTTACGGAATTTCCCAAAATTTTATCAGGCATCTCGTCTAAAACACGAACGGCGCCGCATTCACCGCGGCGCCGTTCGTGTTTGCTGCTATTGGCTAGAGCATCACCAGATGGACTAGAACATCACCAGATGGAGAAGTCCGTCGACCCGATACCGTAATCCGCCTGATAGCCGTAGTTCAGGTAAATCGGGCCCTGCGCGTACGGCGCATTGCCGGTGTTCATCAGACCGCTGGCGATCACCGGGGTGCCCTGGCTACCGCTGCCGGTGGTGTAGCTGTAGAGCAGTGTCGAGCCATCCGCGGTGTACACCGAGATCTTGGTGCCCGCCGGCAAGTACGACCCGGCCGGGGCCAGGCCGCCGGCGTTAGCCACCGGGAGGGTGCCGTACACGCCGCCGGAGTCGATGATCGCGCCGGCAAGCGTCTTCTCTCCGCCGTTGACGCTCACCTGAACGTAGGCGTCCGGAGCGCCCGGCACCGACACCTTGGTGGGTAGCGGATTGGGCCCGAGGATCATCACGCCCAGGCCGAAGAACAGATTCTGGAACACCAGCACACCATCGCTGAGTTCACCGGGCATCGCGGCGGTCGCCACCGGCGCCGGGCCGGGACCGGCGGTGTTGGCGCCGATGCCGAGGATGCCGTCGGCACCCCAGGAGAAGAACTGCTTGAAGTTCGCGACGCTGTCCGGGTATTCCTCGTTGTCGGTCACGATGTTGACCGGTGCGACGGCCGTGGCCCCGCCACCCAGGTCGACCGTCGTGTTGTAGGTCTCGTAGTGGTAGCAGAGGCCGCCGCTGAAGCAGCTGTTGCCGCCGCCGATCGGCTCGCCCAGATCGCCCGCACCGACCTTGTCGCGGGTGGTGACCACACCGGAGGCGCCGGTGTCGATCAGCAGCGACGCCTTGGAGCCACCGTTGATCGACACACCCGCCATGGGTTCGGTGTTGAGCTTCGTGGTGATCGGGACGATCGCGTAGACCTTGCCGTCCTGGCGGGCGGCGGCCAGCGTCGTCTCCGCGGTGCTGACGTCGGCGCCCACCCACGACAAGGTCGGGATCAGCAGCGCCGCACCGGCCATCGAGATGTCCGACAGCGTGGGCAGCAGCATGCTGCTGATCAGGTTGGCCTGGGCGATCTGGTGCAGGATCGGAATACCGGCAACGCTGGCCAGGAAGTCCTGCGCCGCCGGGTTGGCGATCTGCCACGCTTGCAGCGCGAGTTGCGCGGCGGCCAGCATGACCTGCGGCGCGATGGCGCCGATACCGGCCAGGAAGTTGCCTGAACCCCAGGTCTGCTGGGTCAAGATGCCCTGGGTCGCAGCGATCTCGTCCAGCGCCAGCTTGACGTGCGCGCCCGGAACAATCGCCTCACCCGGGTTGTCCCCGCCGGGCAGCCAGGACACCATGCTCGGCGCCGGGTCGGCCGCAGCCGGGTCCGCCGCAGCGGCCTCCGCGGTGTCAGCGGCTGCCGAAGAGACCGCGGCCTCCGCTGTCTCGGCCACTTCGGCGATGTCTGCGTCCTCCGGTGCGGTGGAGTCGTTGACGACCGGCACCGAGTCGGACTGCGCCGAGTCGCTCCCCCGTGCAGCGTCCGAGGTGTCCGAGGTGGACTGAGCGGCCCGCGGCGAAGTGGTCGTCGCGGCGGCTTCCGGCGTCGAATCATTCGCGGCGGCCGGCGCTTCGGCCGGGACGGCCGTGGCCGACTCGTCCACCACTGGTACGGCAGCAGCGGTATCGGCAGCCGCCGGAACAGCCTCGGTCGCCTCGGCGACCGGCGATGCCGTCTCGGCTACCGGCGCGGTGGTCTCCGGAATCGCGATCGGCGCCTCCGGCTCGGGTGCGGGAGCCTCGACAACCGCGGCGACCTGGCCCCGGCGGGGCGTGGCGGCCGAGCTGTCGTTGGCCGCGCTGCCCCGCGACGCCCGGCTGGCGTTGCGGCTCGGCGAATCGTTCTGGGAAGACGCAGCACTACCGGCGCCGGAGGATCCCGAGGAATCCGCGCCGGTGTCGGCGAAGGCCACCGCCGTGCCGCCGACGATCGCCACACCCATGCCGAGGGTGACCGCGCCGGCCCCTAACCAGGAGTAGGGCTGGATGCGACGGCGGCTGGCCCGGGTGCGAGCGGATCGGGACATGGACTGACCTCCCATAATGGATGCGCCTTAAGTTTTGCTGAGATGTCTACCACACTTTACTCAGTATCGGTATGGCCCGGCTGATGCTTGGTTAAGTCCCGGCTGGCCCGCTTGCCGCACTCCTCAACGCGGCTCCGCCGCGCGGCTGGGTTGCACCCGCTTCGGTTCGCCGGGCATCTTCGGATACGACGGCGGGTACGGCAGATCCCCTAAACCCCGTTCTTCGTCGGCGTCGGCCATCGCCAGCAGCGGCTCGATCGACTGGG
>CAYPTG010000259.1:0-3703 GCA_964413455.1 uncultured Mycobacterium sp.
CAATGCAGCACCGTGGTGTGGATAGACAACGGTGTCTCCGACCTTGAAAATCATCAGATTCGAGCCCCTTTCGCTCCTCAATGTTAGCACGGGGTAATCAGGGTGCCGACCAACGGTGCAGGTCAGGGGCACCGCCGCTGGATAATGGGGGTTGACAGGCGGGCAATTGTCTGCTTTTCGCCGATCCGAAGCCTGGTCGCGGCATCGGCGCAGCACCCAAGCGACAGCTTCCGGACGTCTCCGGCGGCCATAGCTACCGCCGGGCGAGCTGACCTACTACTCTCGATAGTCGAAACCGCGGCGGCTGTCCACATGCCGGCGCACTGCCTACAGGAGGCTGCTGTGAACCGCTTGCCGAACCGCCTCTTCGCCGCGTCCGCGGGCCTGGCGGCCAGTGCTCTGATCCTGACCGGCTGCGGCTCGGGACAGATCTCGCAGACCGCCGACCAGGAGCCCGCGGTCAACGGGACGTCGGCCAACGCCAACAACATCGCGTTGCGCAACGTGCATCTGCAGGCCACGCAGACCGGCGGTTTCCTGCAGCCCGGACAGGTGTTGCCGCTGGTGTTCGTCGCCGCGAACAACTCCCCGGACGCCGACGACAGGCTGGTCAGTGTCACCTCCGAGGTCGGCACAGTGGCATTGACCGGTGACGCGACGATCCCGGCCGGTGCGGCACTGGTGGCCGGGGCGACGCCGGCGGTCGCCGGTGTGACACTGACCCAGCCGATCACCAATGGGCTGAGCTACCCGTTCACGTTCACCTTCGAGAAGGCCGGCTGGACGACGGTGTCGGTGCCGCTGGCGGCCGGCGAGGTTGCGCACTAACTCGCTGTTGGCGTCGTTGTCGTCGCGCCTGTCGTGCGACGGATTTGTCGGACCCTCCGACTAACGTCACCGACGTGGCCAAGACCCGTTCGCAGTACCGCTGTTCGGAATGCCGCCACGCCACGGCCAAGTGGTTCGGCCGCTGCCCGGAATGCGGCACCTGGGGCACCGTCGACGAAGTAGCGGTGATCGCCGCAGTGGGGACCCTGCCGGCGCGGGCGGTCGCCCCGGCGACGGCAGCGGTTCCGATCACCGCGGTCGAAGCCGACCGCACCCGGCATCTGCGCACCGGGGTCGATGAACTGGACCGGGTGCTCGGCGGCGGGGTGGTGCCGGGTTCGGTAAACCTGCTGGCCGGCGACCCGGGTGTCGGGAAGTCCACGCTACTGCTGGAGGTGGCTCACCGGTGGGCGCAGACCGGCCGACGAGCGCTCTACATCTCCGGCGAGGAGTCGGCCGGCCAGATCCGGATGCGGGCCGAGCGCACCGGCTGCACACACGACGAGGTGTACCTGGCAGCCGAGTCCGACGTACAGACCGTCCTGGGGCATATCGAGGCGGTGAACCCGAGCCTGGTGATCGTCGACTCGGTGCAGACCATGACCGTCGGGGACACCGACGGGGTGGCCGGCGGGGTCACCCAGGTTCGGGCGGCGACCGTGGCGTTGACCGCGGCGGCCAAGTCCAGCGGCGTGGCATTGATTCTGGTGGGCCACGTCACCAAGGACGGGGCGATCGCCGGCCCGCGCTCGCTGGAGCACCTCGTCGATGTGGTGTTGCACTTCGAGGGTGACCGCAATACCACGTTGCGGATGGTGCGGGGCGTCAAGAACCGGTTCGGCGCGGCCGATGAAGTGGGCTGTTTCCTATTGCAGGACAACGGGATCCAGTGTGTTGCCGATCCGTCCGGACTGTTCCTGGAGCAGCGGGACAGTCCGGTGCCGGGCACCGCGGTGACCGTCACGCTGGACGGCAAACGGCCGCTGATCGGCGAGATCCAGGCATTGTTGGCGGCCCCGCCTTACGACGGCGCTCCGCGGCGGATCGTGGTGAGCGGTATCGACCAGTCCCGAGTGTCGATGATCAACGCGGTGCTGCAGAAGCGGGCCCGGATCCCAATCGGCATGCTCGACATCTATCTGTCCACCGTCGGCGGGATGCGGCTGACCGATCCGTCCGCCGACCTGGCGGTAGCGGCGGCGATGGCCTCGGCTGTCACCGGGGATCCGCTGCCGTCCACCTTGGTGGTGTTCGGCGAGGTGGGTCTGGCCGGTGATCTGCGGCGGGTGACCGGGATGGATCGCCGGCTGGCCGAGGCGGCTCGATTGGGGTTCTCGGTGGCGGTGGTACCGGTCGGGTGCGGGGCCCCGCCGGCGGGGATGCGCATCATCGAGTCGGCCACCGTCAACGATGCGCTGCGTGCGGTGCTGGCACTCGATGGGCGTGGCACAGCGCCGGAGCCCAGTGCGAACGGGGGGTGGGTCAGGAAATTGCGGTAGTGAATCAGCCGGCCGGGGCGGGGGTCGGCGCGGGCTCAGGCGCCGGCTCGGGTGCCGGGGGGCCTGGTGCGGGCGCCGGGTCGACAGCTGCGGGTGCCGGCTCCGCGGGCGGCGGTGGCGGCGCTTCGGCCAGGATGAACGGCACCGCCGATGACCGCAGGTTGCCCAGCTGCACCACCAGGTTGTAGGTGCCCGTGCCGATCGGCTCGCGGGGCAGGGGGCACTGCGGGGCCGAACCCATGCCGGTCCAGGTGACCTCGGTGGTCACCTGCTCGCCCGGGTTGAACGTCTTGACCAGCGTCTCGTTGGACGGTGCGCAGTCCAGGTTCGACCACAGCCGCTCGTTGTCCAGCGAATACACGTAGGCGGCGAGCACCGCGGCGCCCACGTCACGCTTGCAGGCCACCAGACCGATATTGGTGACCACCATGGTGAACTTCGGCTGATCGCCGATGACGTATTGCGGGGAGTTGGTAACGCCCTTGATCGCCAGGTTGGAGTCCGGGCAGTCGTCCCCGGCCTGCAGCAGCGGCGGTGGCTGCACCGCCGAGGTCGGCGTCGGCGTCGGGGTCGGGCTGGACTCGGCCGGCGGGACGACCGGGGTCTTGTTCTCCGGCTGCGGGACCTGAGTGGTCTCCGGGCTGGCGGTTTTGTTGTCCGAGCCTGATCCGCCGAAGAGCGCGAAAGCCACACCGACGACGAGGGTGACGACGAGCAGCGCGATGCCGGCAGCCAGGCCCCGGCGCCGCCAGTAGACCTGGGGTGGGAGCGGGCCATGCGGTTCAAGATCCAGCACGTTTCCACCGTAAAGGCAGGTCACCGCGAGGTGTTCGACCTGGCTCGGCGTGTCGCTGTGTTAACGAGATCGGGCGCTCCTCCCTATGGCCGGCCCGATATCGCTATGTCTCCCCGATATCTCCGAGGTGCTCGCGCAGCACCGTCCGGCCGTCGGCCAGCCGATAGGTGACGCCGACGATGGCCAGCTGACCGTTGTTGATCCGCTCGGCGATCGCGGTGGAGCGGGCCAGCAGCTGGACTCCGGTCTCGATGACATGCCGGGCCTCGAACTCATCCACCCTGGTCAGCCCTTCGCGTCGGCCCAGCACAACCGAGGAGGTGACCCGTTCGACCACGTCGCGGACGTACCCGCCGGGCACCTCGCCCCGGTCGAGGGCGGCCAGGGTGGCGGTGACCGCGCCGCAGCTGTCGTGGCCGAGCACGACGATCAGCGGAACATTCAGCACGGTGACGGCGTATTCGATGGAACCCAGCACCGCGGAGTCCATGACGTGGCCGGCGGTGCGGACCACGAACATGTCGCCGAGGCCCTGGTCGAAGATGATCTCGGCGGCCACCCGGCTGTCGGCGCAACCGAA
>CAYPTG010000260.1:0-3695 GCA_964413455.1 uncultured Mycobacterium sp.
CAGCAGGTTCTCGGCCAACACCTTGAGGCTGTAGGGGAGTTTCTCGGTGCCCGGGACCGCGTCCAGCCGGTAGATCTCGTAGCTGGTGTCCCCGACCGTCAAGGTGTCGCGGGCTCCGAAAGAGTTCTGGGACGAACTTGCGCTGCTCACATCAACTCCCGGCGTAGGTGATCCCGTCAACCTTTGGCGGGTCAGTCGGATCCTAAAGGTTGTCTCGCTCCCTCGTGGTCCAGTCTCGTCCTGTTCGGCGCGTGCTGTCATCTTGGGGTGGTGCGCCGGGTACGGTCTGGGTTCGTGACCACCCTGGCAGTCTTGCCCGCGCCGACCTTCATCCCGGTGCCTGCGCCGATCTTTATCCCGATCGAGGTGTGCACCGCCGTCGAGATGCCGATGTCGGCCCCGCTGGACAGCTGCATGGCTGCGGTGCAGGCCGCGGTCGCCAAGGACGGCGTCGCCGCACCGGCCGCCGACGTACCAGGCCTGCTGAAGGTGGTCGCCGGCGCCCGGGACCGGGGCGTGGACCTGAAGGTCGTCGTCATGCAGAACAGCCCGCTGATCGACACCCCGCTGCGCGACATAGCCACCCAGATTGGGACGGCCCACCCCGGTTCCACGGTGCTGGTGCTCAGCCCCGGCTGGGCGGGCAGTTACAGCGCCGGCCACGACCGGGTGTTACTGGAAGCCAGCCAGGACGTGGCCAAGCTGACAACCGACCCGGTGCAGGGCGCACAGAATTTCGTCGACCAACTGAAAACGCCGATTTTCCCGTGGACCGCTTTCACGATCGCGGTGGTGATCGGGGTGGCCGCCGCCGCCGTCGCGACCCGGTTTCTCCAGCGTTGGGCGCGTTCGGAGCGCGCTCGAAAGGCGCCGGAAGACACCGCTCATTCGGTGTAAACGCCTGCGCGGCATTTCTTTTCGATCACTTTCCGGTCACATCATTCAAATGACAACAATGTAATTCTTTGCTGGCATTCTCACTGCGACAAATGTGACGTACGGTGCAACTGAAGCCAATGTTATTGATGTGGCTTATGTGACAGAAGTGACTTACGTGACTTTCCTGGAGCAAGAGGAGTCGGCGCCGAATGAGACCTTCCCCCCGCGGTCTTCGCACGCAGTTCGCCGTTCGTGGAGGCCGGGCGGTCTTTCCGCTGACCCTTACCGTCGCCGTGGCGTTGACGACCCCGGGGCTGGCTCAGGCCGAGCCGGACCTGGCCAACAACGTGGCGGCTTTGGTCGCCGACGTGGCCGAAGCCAACCAGCGTCTGGCCGATGTCGCCGCCCGGGTGCAGGCCGAGCAGGAGGGGGTCAATAAGGCGATCGTCGAGGTGCAGGAAGCCCGCGACGCCGCCACCATCGCCCAGCAGCAAGCCGACTCCAGCAAGCAGGCCGTCACCGAAGCCAGCGACGCGATCGTGGCTGCGCAGAAGCGGTTCGACACTTTCGCGGCAGCCACCTATGTCAACGGGCCGTCCGCCTCGCTGGTGATGGCCCGCACTCCTGAGGACATCCTGTCCACCGCGACGGCCGGTCAAACCCTGGCGATCAGTAGCGAGCGGGCGATGAGCGGGCTGCGCCGGGCGCGCACCCAGGCGGTCAACTCCGACGCGACCGCCCGGCAGGCCAAACAGAAGGCCGATCAGGCGGTGAAAGCCGCGCAGAGCAGCCAGGACGCCGCGGTCGCCGCGCTGACCGACGCCCAGGCCACCTTCCGCGAACAGCAGGCCGAAATCGACCGGCTGGCCGCCGAACGCAAGGAAGCTCAGCGCAAACTGGAAGCGGCGCGGACCTGGGCCGCACCGGCCGCCGTCACCGCCGCCACCGAGGCCTCGGTGGTGCCGTCGGCCGCCGGGCCGGTCGAATCCGCGCCGAAATCCAACGCCGCGGCCGATGCGCCGCAGGCGGCGGCTCCGGCCGGACCGGCATCCGCAGGCAGCTGGGACGGCCGCGGCGACGGCCCAACCTCGGACGTCAAGGTGCCCTACGGCAACCCGTCGGAATGGGATCTGACTCTGCCCGCGGTGCCGAGTGCCTTCGTGTCTGGAGATCCGGTCCAGATCATCAACGCGGTGCTGGGCATGGCGCAGAACTCCCTGCAGACCACCCAGCAGCTGGGCAAGAAGTTCCTGCAGAAGGTCGGCATCCTCAAGCCCGCCGACACCGGTATCAACAACGACGGCCGAATCCCGATGGTCTACGGCAACCAGGCCATCGAGTACGTGATCAAGCGGGCCCAGTCACAGATCGGGGTGCCCTATTCCTGGGGCGGCGGTACCGCCGACGGTCCCAGCCGCGGCATCGACGAGGGCGCCGGCACGGTCGGCTTCGACTGCTCGGGGCTGGTTCTGTATGCCTTTGCTGGGGCGGGGATCAAGCTGCCGCACTACTCCGGTTCGCAATACAACATGGGCCGCAAGATCCCGTCGTCCCAGATGCGCCGCGGGGACGTCATCTTCTACGGGCCGGACGGCAGCCAGCACGTCTCGCTGTACCTCGGCAACGATCAGATGATCGAGGCCCCCTACACCGGTGCGAACGTCCGCATCGCGCCTGTGCGAACCGGCGGCATGACCCCGTTCGTCGTGCGGTACATCGAATGGTGAGGGGAATCGTCATGTCGCGCAATGCTTTCCGACTAGCCCGGGCGTTGGCCACGGTGCTGACCGCGCTGGCGGTGGCACTGGGCGTCGCGTCGCCGGCCTCGGCCGAGCCGGGGTGGGACCCCACCCTGCCGCAGGTGCTCAGCGCCGGGGCGCCCGGTGACCCGGTGGCGATGGCCCAGGCGTCGCTGGCGTTCACCCAGCAGGCCGCCCAGGCCACGATGGACCTGGGGCGCAAGTTCCTGTCCGGCATCGGTATCGGCGGTAGCCCGGCCGCGCTGCCCGGCGGGCGGGTCAGCGGCCCGCAGGCCATCGAATACGTAATCCGCCGTGGCGGCTCGCAGCAGGGAGTGCCGTACTCCTGGGGTGGAGGGGCGATCAACGGCCCCAGCGCCGGGGTGGATCAGGACGCCGGCAAGGTCGGCTACGACTGCTCGGGCTTCGTCCGCTACGCGTTCGCCGGGGTGGGGGTGCAGCTGCCCAAATATTCCGGTGACCAGTACACCGCCGGCCGGCATATCGACCCGTCGCAAGCCAAACGCGGCGACCTGATCTTCTACGGCCCGGACGGCAGCCAGCACGTCACCGTCTACCTGGGCAACGGCCAGATGCTGGAGTCCTCGTCGGCGGCGGGCAAAGTGACGGTCAGTCCGGTGCGCACCGAGGGCATGACGCCGTATCTGACCCGTATCATCGAAACCTGACCGCGGCGAGAGCACCGTGGTGTCAGCCGACAGCTGTGGAGGAATTCGATGACGTCATCCGGAGGTTACGGCGGTTCCAGTACCACCGCCGCTACCGCACCGTCCGGCAGCAATGGTCTCGCCGGCGAGGTGCACACCCTGGAACGGGCGATCTTCGAGGTCAAGCGGATCATCGTCGGCCAGGACCAGCTCGTCGAGCGGATTTTGGTCGGCTTGCTGGCCAAGGGCCATGTGCTGCTCGAAGGTGTGCCGGGGGTGGCCAAGACGCTGGCCGTGGAAACCTTCGCCAAGGTGGTCGGCGGCTCGTTCTCCCGCATCCAGTTCACCCCCGACCTGGTGCCCACTGACATCATCGGCACCCGGATCTATCGGCAGGGCCGCGAGGAGT
>CAYPTG010000261.1:0-3680 GCA_964413455.1 uncultured Mycobacterium sp.
CAGGCCTCCGACGACCAGCTGAAAAAGATCCTGTCCTACATCGAAATCGGCAAGGAGGAGGGCGCCAAACTGGTCATCGGGGGCGAGCGGGCAGAGCTGGGCGGCGACCTGTCCGGCGGCTACTACGTCGCACCGACGATCTTCGCCGGCCACAACAAGATGCGGCTGTTTCAGGAGGAGATCTTCGGCCCGGTGCTCGCGGTGACGTCGTTCACCGACTACGACGACGCCATCGCGATCGCCAACGACACCGCCTACGGGCTGGGGGCCGGTGTATGGACCCGCAGCGGCAACACCGCCTACCGCGCCGGGCGCGACATCAAGGCCGGCCGGGTGTGGACCAACTGCTATCACCAGTACCCGGCACACGCGGCGTTCGGCGGCTACAAGCAGTCCGGTATCGGCCGGGAAAACCACCTGATGATGCTCGATCACTATCAGCAGACCAAGAACCTGCTGGTCAGCTATTCCAACAAGGCGCTCGGCTTCTTCTGATCGGAGATCGCGCGTGTCAAACATCGGACCACAGGGGGCCGTCGGCCCGCCCAGCGCCCACGGTGTCGAAGAGCACCTGGAAAGCGCTGAATATCTGCAGAAACGCCAGCTGAAGAAGGGCAGTGCCGGCTGGCTGCTGCTGGCCGGTCTGGGGGTCAGCTACGTCATTTCCGGGGACTTCTCCGGATGGAACTTCGGCTTGGCCGAAGGCGGCTTCGGCGGCCTGTTGATCGCGGTGGTGCTGATCGCCGCCATGTACTTCTGCATGGTGCTGGGGCTGGCCGAAATGTCCTCGGCGCTGCCCGCAGCCGGAGGCGGCTACACCTTTGCCCGCCGCGCCATGGGCCCGTGGGGCGGCTTCGCCACCGGCACCGCGATCCTCATCGAGTACTCGATCGCACCCGCGGCGATTGCCACCTTCATCGGCGGCTACGTCCAATCGCTGGGGTTGTTCGGCATCCACAAGGGCTGGCCGGTGTACCTGGTGGCGTTCGTGGTGTTCATCGGTATCCACCTGGCCGGGGTGGGCGAGGCGTTGCGGCTGATGTTCGTGATCACCGCCATCGCGCTGCTGGGTCTGATCATCTTCTCGATCAGTGCCATCGGGCACTTCGACGCCGCCAACCTGACCAACATGGCCGTCGACGCCGGCGCGGTGGGATCGTCGGCCTTCCTGCCGCACGGTTACCTGGGCATCTGGGCGGCCATCCCGTTCGCGATCTGGTTCTTCCTGGCCGTCGAAGGGGTGCCGCTGGCGGCCGAGGAGACCGCCGACCCGGAACGCAACGTGCCGCGCGGCATCATCGCCGCGATGCTGGTGCTGATCGTCACCTGTGTGGCGGTGCTGCTGCTGACCACCGGCGCCGGCGGTGCGGCCGCCATGTCGAACGTCGACGCCCCGCTGGTGCAGGCGCTCGGCGGTACCGGCACCGCCGCCAAGCTGGTCAACTACATCGGGCTGGCCGGGCTGATCGCCAGCTTCTTCTCGATCATCTACGCCTACTCCCGGCAGACCTTCGCGCTGTCGCGGGCCGGCTATCTGCCCACCTCGCTGTCGGTGACCAATAAGCGCAAGGCCCCGACGCTGGCGCTGATCGTGCCCGGGATCGTCGCCTTCGCGTTGTCGCTGACCGGCCGCGGTCAGCTGATCCTGAACATGGCGGTGTTCGGTGCCGCGCTGAGCTATGTGCTGATGATGGTCAGCCACATCGTGCTGCGGGTCCGCGAGCCGGCGATGCACCGGCCATACCGCACCCCGGGCGGCGTGGTCACCACCGGCTTCGCGCTGGTGGTCGCGGTGGTGGCGGTGATCGCGACATTCCTGGTCGATCCGGTGGCCGCCAGCTGGTGTCTGGCGGTGTTCGGCGCGTTCATGGCCTACTTCGCGCTGTACAGCCGGCACCGGCTGGTAGCCAACTCACCCGACGAGGAATTCGCGATGCTGGCGCAAGCCGAAAGCGAACTGAAGTGAAACTGCGGCAACAGATTTCCGGAGTCAACTACAGCTTCGACGGCCTGGTCGACCTGATGGCCAAAGCCACCCCGCTGCGCTCCGGAGACCAGTTGGCGGGCTGCGCCGCCGAGCACGACGCGCAGCGGGCCGCCGCGGCCTGGCTGCTGGCCGACCTGCCGCTGGACACCTTCCTCAACGAGCTGGTGGTGCCGTATGAGACCGACGAAGTCAGCCGGCTGATCATCGACAGCCACGACCGGCAGGCCTACGCCGCCGTCTCGCACCTCACGGTGGGTGGGTTGCGGGACTGGCTGCTGGACAACGTCGCCAACGACGGCGGCGGGCAGCGGATCGCAGCCCTGGCCCCGGGACTGACCCCGGAAATGGTGGCCGCGGTGTCCAAGATCATGCGCAACCAGGACCTGATCTCGGTGACCGCCGCACTGCGGGTGACCGCGGCGTTTCGCACCACCATCGGGCTGCCGGGGACGCTGGCCACCCGGCTGCAGCCCAACCACCCGACCGACGACCCGCGCGGCATCGCCGCCGCGGTGCTTGACGGGCTGCTGCTGGGCTGCGGCGACGCCGTCATCGGCGTCAACCCGGCCACCGATTCCCCGCACGCCACCGCCGATCTGCTGCACCTGCTCGACGACATCAGGGAACGGTTCGCCATCCCGGCCCAGTCCTGTGTGCTCTCGCACGTCACCACCACCATCGGGCTCATCGAAGACGGCGCGCCGGTCGACCTGATCTTCCAGTCGGTGGCCGGCACCGAGGCGGCCAACAAGGCATTCGGCGTGGACATCGCGCTGCTGCGGGAGGGCAACGCGGCGGCCCGTTCGCTGGGGCGGGGCACCGTCGGCGACAACGTCATGTACCTGGAGACCGGGCAGGGCTCGGCGCTCAGCTCCGGTGCGCACCTGGGCACCGGCGGCAAGCCGGTGGACCAGCAGACCCTGGAGGCCCGGGCCTACGCGGTGGCCCGTGACCTGAAGCCGCTGCTGGTGAACACCGTCGTCGGGTTCATCGGGCCGGAGTATCTCTACGACGGCAAACAGATCATCCGGGCCGGGTTGGAGGACCACTTCTGCGGCAAGCTGCTCGGCCTGCCGATGGGGGTGGACGTCTGCTACACCAACCACGCCGAAGCCGACCAGAACGATATGGACACCTTGCTGACGCTGTTGGCCGCCGCCGGTGTCGCGTTCGTCATCACGGTGCCCGGCGCCGACGACGTGATGCTGGGCTATCAGAGCCTGTCGTTTCACGACGCGCTGGTGATCCGGCGGACGCTGGGCCTGCGGCCGGCCCCGGAGTTCGAGGCGTGGCTGCGGTCGCTGGGCATGGTGGACGGCGCCGGCCGGCTGACCCCGTTCGACGCCGGCCGCTCACCGCTGCGTTCGCTGACCGCCGGGCAGGTGGGGTGATGGCCGAAGAGGTTGAGGCCCAACAGTTCTGGAACGAACTGCGCAAGACCACTCAGGCCCGCATCGGGTTGGGCCGCTCCGGCAACGCGCTGTCCACCCGGGAGGTGCTCGAGCTGGCTGCCGCGCACGCCGCTGCGCGGGACGCGGTGCACGAGCCGCTGGACGTCGCGGCGCTGTCCGCCCAGGTGCGCCGGATCGGGATCGGCGAGCCGCTGGTGGTGGCCAGCCAAGCCGGCTCGCGGGAGGAGTACCTGCGCCGTCCCGACCTGGGCCGGACTCCGCGGGAGCCGACGGAGCTGGCC
>CAYPTG010000262.1:0-3634 GCA_964413455.1 uncultured Mycobacterium sp.
CTCGGAATCGGCAGATGAGTTCTGGCATAAGGCATTTCGTCGGCCATGGCAGATACCTCTCATTCGTGACGCAGCTGTACGCGATGTACATTTCCCTACACGCTACTGAGCTGCCTCCGGGGCGTATTCGGAAGGCCTCAGCAGCGCAAGATCAGAATGCACTCCGCGGCGGTAGAGTTTATTGACCGTCGAGTGAAATCTTCGGTATTCGTGACGGCGGCCCGGCGGCATTAGCATCTCCGCCGGATGGCAGGTTCAGTCAGCGAGCGTCCAGGCCGATGTCGCGATGAGGTCGCCCCGGTTGAGGGCGGCGGCGCGGTGCTCGTGCACCTGGGCGTACTCGGCGGTGGTGACCATGTCAATGAAGGCGCCCGGTGTGGGGTATTCGACGATCAGGATGGCGTCCCACCAGGGCCGCTGCCCGTCGCCGATGATGACCGCCGGTGCGGTGCCGGCGTAGCGGATGGTGGCGCCGACGCGCTCCAGGTGCGGGGCGACCTCTTGCCCGTACTGCTCGTAGCGCTCGCGGCCGCCTTCGGATTTGAATTGCAGCAGGTTGACCATCAGTACCGGTGCGTCGGCCGGTCGGGCGCCCAGGGCGGCGAACTGCTCGGGGGTGGTGTCCAGTGTGGTGCTCATGTGAATCTCCTTGTCGTGGTTGGGTGTTGAATGTCGGTGCCGACCCGTTCACGCAGGAACGGAACAACCAGTTTGGCGACCTGGTCGGGTTGCTCGAGCCAGGACCAGTGCCCGATGCCGGGCAGCATTTCGATGTGCACGCGCGGGAACGGACCGCGTTGCCGCGCGGCCTGAACGGCAGGGATGTACACATCAGCGTCGCCGAAGACCACGAGCGCGTCCAGGTCGGCTGCACGCAGAGGTTCCACCAGCACATCCATGTGGCGTTGGCGGGTCGATCGGTATAGCCGCAGCACCGCCCGTTTGGTACCGCTCGGTAGGGCGTGGCGAGCGATCTGATCGACCCAGTGCTCGGGTAGGCCGGGGTTGTCGTGGCGCAGCACGAACCGTATCGCCGCATCATTGGTGAGACGCATGAACAGTTCGCCCAGGACCGGTGTGCGCCAGATTCTCGCGAGCCGGTGCCAGCGGTAGCCCAGGAGCACGCCGGTGTTGATTAGGGTTACGCTGGCGACCCGGTCGGTGTGGCCGGCGGCCCAGGTCATCGCGATCGGGCCGCCGAAGTCATGAGCCACCAGGTGGACCCGTCTGATGCCGAGCTGGTCGATCAGACCACCCAAGTGCGCGGCGTATCCCGCCAGTGTGTAGTCCTGGTCGGCGCGCAGGTCGGCGCCGCCGAAACCGGGCAGGTCGGGGGCGGCGACGGTGGCGAACTCGGCGACGTGGGTCATCAGCGGTTCCCAGTCGCTGCCGGTGTCGGGATTACCGTGAACGAACACCACCGCCTCGCCTGGGTTGCCGGTGCCTCCGATCAGCACCGGCGAGGTGACCCCGTTGACCGAGAGTCGCCGTGTCTCGAAAGTGGTCATTGCACAATGTCTTTCACTTCTTCCACCCGTTGGGTGTAGGCAGCGCGAGCGCCCATATCGGCGTGGATCATCACCGAATCGGCCTGGAGGGCTTTTTTCAGCCGATCGGCGATGCCAGGGGGTGTGCCGGCGATCAGCCGGGCGATCGGCCCGAGTTCGCGGGGCACGAATACCTCCTCGCGGCCGGTGTGCAGCGCCGCGACGATGGCGTCGGCCACGGCCTGCGGTCCGACAATCCTGGTGCCACGCGGCTTGTCGAATCCGGCGATCATGTCGGTGCGGATCAGGCCGGGCATCACGATCGTGGTACGGATGCCGGTGCCGCGGGTCTCGGCGCGGATCGCCCGGGTGAACCCGACGACGGCGTGCTTGGTCGCCGCGTAGGTAGCGCCACCGGCGGTGGCGATCTGTCCGGCCGAGGATGCCAGGTTCACGATGTGCCCGTGGCCGCGGGGGCCGAACCGCTCTAAGGCTAGCCGGGTGCCGGTGAGCACGCCGCCGATGTTGATATCGATCAGCCGCTGCGTATCCCGCGGGTTCTCGTCGACATACCTGCCGATCGGCGCGACGCCGGCGTTGTTGACCAGAACATCCAGTGGGCCAGCCTGCTGTTCGGCTTCGGTGAGGAATGCCTCGAAGCCGGCCGGGTCGCGCACGTCCAGTGCGAGCCCGACCGTTCCCCCACCGAGTTCGGTGGCGACGGCCGAACATGCCGCTCCGTCGACATCGCCGATCACGACCGACATTCCGGCCCGGAGACACGCTTCTGCGGTCGCGCGGCCGATGCCGCGGGCGCCGCCGGTGATTGCTACTCGATATGCAGACATGAGATGGTGCCCCTTACGGTTTCGATGCGGTGAAGCCGGCGGCACCGCCGGTGAGGTAGTTGATCGCCCCCAGGCCGCGGGCTTGGGCGAGCTGGGTGACCAGGTGGCGGATCATCGTGGTGTCGAGGATCGAGTGGAACTGCCCGTCCTCGGTGAAGTTGATGTTGGCGCCCTCCACGCGGATGAACAGCGTGGTGTCCTCGGTGTTGGTTTCCGGGCAGACGAAGGTGTGCACCGAGCCGGCCGGTTCGTACATGTAGGAGCCGGCGGTCTGCGGCTGGTCCGGGTATTCCAGGTAGTGCCAGCTGCCCGACATGGTGTACACCTCGGCCACACCGGTGTGGTAGTGCAGCGGAACCGTGGCCCCGGGACTGAAGGTGGCCAGAACCACCCAGCAGCCGGCCTCCAGGTCCAGCCGCAGCGGCTTGACGTGGACACCCTCGCTGAGCGAGTCAGTGATCAGCGGGATCGTTTTCTCGTTGATGGTCAGCAGCTCGGTCTGGGGCAAGGCGACCAATGGCAGCACTGCCCCCGAACC
This sequence comes from uncultured Mycobacterium sp., assembly GCA_964413455.1. GTDB lineage: Bacteria > Actinomycetota > Actinomycetes > Mycobacteriales > Mycobacteriaceae > Mycobacterium. The sequence continues at coordinate 2,874 of CAYPTG010000262.1, forward strand.
AGTTGTGGCGGTTGTGGGTTCGACGGTAAGCGTCATCGCAGGGTCCTTCGGGAGTGGGCCCCCGGCGTGCCCGGGGCGGTAATGTCGGTGTAACTGTCGACGTCAACTATCGGGTGCCAGCCACGCCCCGGTCTTGCCTTTAGAGGACGATTTTTTATCATCTCGGGACATTCGGATGATGACTGTGCGACAGTCCCGGTCATGTCTGTGGTCCGTGGCACCGCCCTGGTGAACTATCGACGCTTGGTGACACAGCTGGGTGGTGATCCGGCCCGTCTGCTGCGCGCGGCGGGCATCCGAGCCGCCGATGTGGGCGACTACGATGCGTTCCTCCCGTTTCGCGGTGTCCTGCACGCGATCGAGTCCGCAGCTACCGCCACTGCCACAACGGATTTCGGTCGACGACTGGCTGCTCTGCAGGGTATCGAGGTCCTCGGCCCCGTGGGGGTGGCCGCCCGAACCGCCGCCACCGTCGCCGACGCGTTAGAAATCTTCGGCACCTACATGGCCGCGTACAGCCCGGCGATCGTACCGCTCGCGCCGAAGCTGGTGAGCCGGTTCTGATTGAGGGAGTCGGGCAGCCGGACGCGCGGGAAGTAGACGGCGGCGTTCCGGTGGCGCAGCCCCGCGTTGTCGGTGAGCCACGTCTCCATCTCGTTGATCTCGTTCACGTCCTCGGGAATGTCGACGAGCAGCATCGCGCGCCGTTCCTGGCAGTACGTGAGCGCCTCCGCGTACACGTTGCGCGCCGCAACCACATC
>CAYPTG010000263.1:0-3632 GCA_964413455.1 uncultured Mycobacterium sp.
CAGTTGGTCCCCGGCCCCGGGGGTCGGCGTCGGCGGTGCGGGGGTGCGGGGCCGACGCAGCATGGCGCGGATCCGGGCGACCAACTCCCGCGGGCTGAACGGTTTGGTGATGTAGTCATCGGCCCCCACCGAGAGCCCGACGATGGTGTCCAACTCGGTGTCCCGGGCGGTCAGCATCACCACGTAGGCATCGGAAAACGTCCGCAGCTGCCGGCACACCTCCAGCCCGTCGAGACCCGGCAAACCCAGATCCAGCACCACCACGTCGGGATCGACCTCGCGGGCCACCGCCAACGCCTGCGCCCCGGTGTGACAGACCGTGACCTCGAAGTGCTCACGTTGCAGATAGCTCGCGACCACATCGGCCAGAGCGGCCTCGTCATCGACCACCAGCGCGCGATAACCGAGGTCAGCGCCGCCCTCGGTAATGCCGGGCACAGATTCCATGATTCCATCGTGCCGTGCGGGCCGCCGCCGACCGCGCCTTGAGCGAATCTTCACACAACCAACACCGAATCCCCCCGTCCCCGGGCGCACAGTGTTGGGGGACAGGCCCAGGAGGACAGGACCGGTGATGACACACCAGCGCCCGACGGCGCCCCCGCTGACGCGGAGAGGCTTTCTGGCCGCCAGCGTCCTGGGCGGTGCGGCCTTGGTCGCGTGCAGCCGATCCACCGCCCCGACCGCCGGCGCCGGTGATGCGATTGCGGCGGCCGAAGCCGCCCGACCCCACACCGGCGCCACCGTGACCGCCCGATTGACCCCGGGCGTCGCCGACATCGACCTCGGCGGCACCCGGGCCCGGACCCTGGCCTACAACAACGCCCTCCCGGGCCCGCTGATCCGCGCCAACGTCGGCGATGAGATCGCCGTCGCGGTGGACAACGGCCTAGACCACCCCACGTCGGTGCATTGGCACGGCATCGCGCTGCGCAACGACATGGACGGCGCCGCACCGGCCACCCCCGACATCGACCCCGCAACGTCGTTCACCTACCGGTTCACCTCCCCCTACCCGGGAACCTACTGGGCCCACCCGCACACCGGTCTGGACACCGACTACGGCCTGTACCTGCCGCTGATCATCGACGACCCGACCGAACCCGGACGCTACGACGCCGAGTGGATCGTCATGCTCGACGACTGGACCTCCGGGGTGGCCAGCAGCCCCGAGCAGATCTTCAAAGGCCTGACCTCGATGGGAATGGGCGCCGGATCCGGTCAGGGAACCATGGCCGGGATGCCCGGCATGGGCGGCATGGCCCCGATGCCGCCCACCCCGGGTGTCGGCGTAGCCGGCACCAGCGACCTACTCGGCGGTGACAGCGGCGATGTCAATTATCCCTACTACATCCTCAACGGCCGTATCCCGGCTGCGGCAACGACATTCAACGCCCAACCAGGACAGCGCATCCGAATCCGGATCATCAACGCCGGCGCCGACACCGCCTTCCGGGTCGCCCTCGCTGGACACCGCATGACCGTCACCCACACCGACGGATTCCCCGTCGTGCCCACCGAGGTCGACGCCCTCCTGCTCGGAATGGGGGAGCGTTACGACGTCCTCGTCACCGCGGCCGACGGGGTGTTCCCGTTGGTCGCCTCGGCCGAAGGAAAGAACGCCGTGGCCCGCGCCCTGCTGTCCACCGGGGCGGGCCGCGCCCCCGACGCGGCATTCCGGCCCGCAGAACTGACCCGCAGGGTGGGAACCGTCGACACCTTCACCGCCGCACCCCAGGTCCAACTGCCCACCACCAGTGACCTTTCCATGCAGGCCCGGCTGACCGGTTCGATGATGCACTACGACTGGGCGATCAACGGCCGGCCCTACGACCAGACCGTGCCGCTGACCATCCACGAGGGTCAGAACGCCACCCTGACCTTCGCCAACCAGACCGCGATGTGGCATCCCATGCACCTGCACGGGCACACCTTCCAGGTGATCAAGGCCGACGGTAGTCCGGGTCCGCGCAAGGACACCGTCATCGTCACACCCATGCAGTCCGTGTCGGTCCTGCTCGTCGCCGACAACCCCGGTATCTGGATGCTGCACTGCCACAACGGCTATCACATGGATGCCGGGATGATGACGACCCTCAACTACAGCAGCTGACATCGCAGCTTTCGGATAGAAATCGAGGTGGAAGAGAAAGGAGACGTCCCATGATGTTCTGGTCCGACCACGACATGAGCGGATGGGGATACGCAGGCATGGTGATCGGAATGGTGTTGTTCTGGGTCCTGATCATCGTCGGCATCATCGCCTTGATCCGCTACACCACCGGTGCCACCCAAACCCGCGTCACCGCGACCCCGCACTACAGGGACTACGAGACACCCGAGCACGTGCTGGCCTGCCGGTTCGCTCGCGGGGAGATTGACGACACCGAGTACCGCAACCGCCTTGAGGTGCTGCACAGCACCCCGCGGCGCTGACACGGCAGAGGGCGGTGGTTTCCGTGAGCCGCGACGATTTCCGCCTGCCGATCGCCGTTCGGCTCGGCGGGCACCAGCAGCGCCGAATCAGCTAGACACAAGCGCGCCATCAGAAATCCCGGGCCGAAGGCCCCGGATCTTCAACCCGAAGGGATCGCCACCATGACCGAATCGACACCAACCACCGCGACGCTGGACCCGACCGACACCACCGAACCCATGGGCCGCCCCAACACCCGGCTGTACCAGGTGTTGGCCTGGGTGGGCATCGTCGCCGGGATCCTGTTCATCGTCGCCGTGGTCTTCTTCTCCGGCTTCTTCGCCGCCCACGCAACCGGCGGGTACGGATGGCACCGCGGCGTCCAGAGCGGCCAGATGGGTTCGGGCGGGCCCATGGGCGCGGGCTGCCCGATGATGCAGGGCGGCGGAATGGGCCCCGGGATGATGAGTCCCGGCGGTATGCCCGGCATGGGACCCGGTGGGATGGCACCCGGTAGCTCCCGGGCATCGACCCCGCCCTCGTCAATGCCGATGCCGATGGCGCCGGCCGGACAGCGGTAAACGTCACCTCAGCGCGGGGCCAGCTGGCCGCGCGCGATGATCGCCGAGCCGGGAGAGCCTGGCGATGCGGTCACCTCCTCACCGGGCGCGGACGTAATGAGCGGTCGGCGGTTAGCGAGGAAGCGCTGACGGCCCACCGGTGCCGCAATTTCCGCGGCAGCCAAGACCTGGACAACCGTGCGGTTCTGGGATTCGCCACAAAAACCGGAAAAAGCACTTCGCCATGGTTGGCGGAATCCCGACGGCTGCGCTGATCAGAGCGGTTGGCATTCGCCAAGGTAAAGCGGACCGACCCTCAACCAGGTAGCAGAGTGGGCTGCCATTCGCCTCAGGGTGGGAAGCCGTATTCGGAAGCTGCCTACGGGCGGCCGGCATGACTCAAGAGGGACTGGCGCTCAAGTCTGGGCTCTCTCGCAATCTGCTGTTGGACGTCGAGCTCGGGCAAGAGCGGTCTTCTTTACGAAAGATTGTTCGAAACTGGCCGAAGCTCTGGGCGCAGCACCCCACGAACTCCTGGTGATTGACGCACAGTAGATGCCCCTCACCGAGCGTCGCCTACATGTGTGTGGCACGTATCGGCCCAGATAGTGGACGACGCTTACGACTAGACGCTCAGTAAAGTCGATGAGTGCGCC
>CAYPTG010000264.1:0-3602 GCA_964413455.1 uncultured Mycobacterium sp.
ATCGCAACGCGATCGAGGCTGGATCCCGCACGACGCGGATACGGCAGGATGCTCGCGACGTCGTAAAGCGGCGCCAGGGTGACATCCTCGCCGGCCAGGATGACCGAGTAGTTCTTGGCATGACCGTCCGGTGCGCCCAGGAGGTATTGGGCCACGACGGCGTCGGTGAACCGGTCGACATCGCGCCGAGACGCAACCCCGGACAGCAACTCACTGATAGCAACCGCCGAAGGCCCTCCGCTGGAGGTGTATTTGTTCTGCGGCCACACCGACAGTGCCTGGCACATATCTTCCTGATGGAGCCGGATGACGGTGCCGTCCGGAAGCCGGAGCCGATCGTAGCGTTCCACTACAATGGCTTCGGAACCCGCGAATGACGTGAATTCCGTTCTCGCAGTAACGATTCCCAGTGCTTCCAGGGCGCGTAGGCAGAGGTGCTCGTTGAGAGCCTGCGCCGGATAGCGGCCGATGCCCGGCTTGATGATGTGCGTACTTGGGGCACTCCCTCGCGGCCATGCCCAATCCCCGGATGAGGTGCGAGCCACGGTGAATTTCGATTGCGCCCCCGCCAGGCTCCACCCCTCGTCGGCGCGCCCCCATTGCGAGGGTCGGGAGACCAGTTCGGCGAGACGCTCACCGATCAGCTGCTCGGCGACAGGTTCCCAGCTCCCCGATCGGCTAAGCACATCCTCGACCTCGTCCGGTGCCGCGAGCTGGACCGCTCCCGCGATGTCATGGCCCACCCGTTCCAGAAGTGCGGTGGCGCTACCGGCCGACACCCCGAGCTCACGAGCCCAGTTCGCACGAACCTGCTCGTCGTCGGGAAGCAGATTGGACAACCACGGCGCGGTGATCCGATGGTCGTAGCTTCGGCCGATGGCGAGCGGCATCGACAACGACAGCGGTGTGGCGTCCGAGCCATCGGCATAACCGTCGAGGTACGCGAACCGGACGTTTCCCCGGGCTGCGTTCCCCACCGGATGCCTGCCGCCGTCATGGGTGACGGCGCCGGCGATTTGCCCGTTGAGCACCACAACCAGGTCAGCCGTCACCGACGGCGTCCTCACCGGCATCCTGCGACGGGTGCGACGCATGCGTTCGTGCCTGCCGGTTCAGTTGGTCCAGATATGCCTTCACCGCTTCGCGTTCCCGCGTGGGCTTGGGCGGCGTCCGAGGCGCAACGGTGAGCCGGTACCCGAGGGCCGCGGCCACCTGGGCCACGCGACCGACTTCTCCGCGGGGACTACCCGCTTCGATTCGACTCACCAATTGCCGCGACACTCCCGCGCGAGCGCCCAGTTCGTCCTGCGTCAACCCGGCTTCGATCCGCGCCGTCCGCAGCACTGCACCGAGCTGCGTCAGTTGCCGATCAATCTGGGGATTCGACATGAAGTTATGGTACCAGTACATAATTTTGATGTTATGAACCAATAACATTCATGTTGATACAGTGCAGATATTCAGTCGTCTATCTAGCTAGATGTTATGGATCTATGCCATGCAAAGTATGTTATGGATTCATAACCCCGAAGACTGCTATCGCCCAGGCATATGACGCCACGCGTCGAAACCGACGAAACTACCCGCTCCGAGCAGCAGCAGTGCACCGATCCAACGCCCGTGCACCTTCATGATGCGTTCGTAGGATTCCTTGATTCCGACCGTCGCACCGGGTTTGACCACATCGATCACCGCCGGCAGCAGCGCGGGAATCGCCGAGATCACCGCGAAGATCAGCACGCCCAACCCGCGTCCGGCCCGCTCGGGGATCTGCATGATCTGATGCCCGGCGGCGATGGCGATCGGGAACACCTTGGGGTGCAGCCCGCACATGGCAAAGCCGGCCAGCCCGGCCCGCAGCACCCGCCGAGATGCCGGAAGATCCGCCTTCAGATCCAGCCAGGGCAGCCGCCTGGTCAGCGCCGTCCGCAACGCGCTGGGCCGGTGTTCGGGTCGGGCAATATCGGGAATCGGCTTGCGCCGCAGAGCATTAACCGCGCGGTAAGCACCGAGAGCCAGCAACGCGGCGGCGATGGCCACCCGGACGTAGAAGCCGGGCCAACCATGATGTCTGACCGCCGAGCCGGTACTCGACACATGAGCGATCCACAACCCGACACCGGTCGCAAAGGCGATGCCCAGCATGCCGCCGACGGCGTAGCCCAGTGCCGCCAATCGCGGCGTCACCTTGTCCCCGGCGATGATCAGACCAAGGACCAGTGTCTCCGGGCTGAGGAAAATGGCCAACGCCAGGGACGCAAGGACCGCGAAATGTGAGTTCATCGCCGGCCCCCGGCCCCGACGTCAGTGGCGTCTAGCGACGCCGACCGCCTCCCATGCCGATCCACGGCATGTGCGGCATGTTCCCCGGAGGCGCCACCGTTCCCGGTCGGGCCTTGATCGACGTGCTGCCGTTGGTCGAGCAGATCGTCTTGAAGTCGGTGCTCTGGCAGGTCGGCCGGGCGCCCGCTGTCGGCGCCACGACGCCAGCAGTCACCACCAGGCCCGCCACCATCAGCGCTGCCTTACCTCGATTTGTCACAAGTCTTCCCCTCTCGGGCTAATCCGGACGACGGATGGTCTAAGGAACGGCTAGCTACGGGCAGGCCGAGACAACAACGGCGTGGAGCGGGCCGAGCGGCGTGCCGGCACCCGCGGCACGGGCGAGCGCGTCCGCCGTCGCCGCCTCGATCGTCGGTCCGGCTCCGCCGGCGACGACGTCGGTCTCGTCGTCGGCAACCGACACGATGCACAGGTTGTCGTTGGTCACTTCATCGACCGTGCAGTCCACACCGCCGGCGCCCTGGCACTGAGCCAGCACACCCGCCGAGGCCTCTTCATTGGTGGCGCCGGTGGCCGTGAAGCCGTCCAGCTCGCCGATGAACACGCCGGTGCCGACTGCCACGGAAATATCGGTGTCTTCCACGGCACCGTCGGGGCCACCGGCCCACGCAATGCCCGCCGAGACCCCCGCGGCGACAACGCCCGCCGCCAGGACCGCAGAAACCAAACGGGTGTTGACCATGCCGGTCCTCTCGTCAATCCAACAGATCATCTACAGATCGAAGTACGTTAACACCTAGTCGGCGGCGGCCTAGGGGGAATCAACCCGGCGCCGCACCGACATCCGACTAGGGGGTTCCAGTGCGACACAACCAGGCCGCGACGGCGGCCGGTCTGGCAACGCTGGTCTGTGCGCTGGCCGGCTGTGCTCTGCCGTCCGCACCTGCTGAGCCGAGCGCTCCGACGGCGTCGTCGACCGCGGCCCCGGCAGCATCGGCTACCACCGAGGTCGCCAAGACCGACGCCCCCACCGGTGCGCAACCGAAGCTGGCGTCGGACCCCGCGCAGATCGCCGAGGATCTGGTCGCCGACGAACGGGCGATCCGCGACCCGTCAACCTCGGAGGCGGCCTTGGTGGCCGCAGCCCGCCGCCAGCAGGCCGCCTACCGGGCGATCGGCCATCATCCGGAGTGGGATTCGGTTGTGCGCCAACATATCCCGGAGTCACTGGCGGCGACCTACAGCCGCAATATCGACGCCCGACGGCAGTTGACCGCGCTGTCGGAGCCGCGCGACACGTTGCCGGCGTGGCGGATCAT
>CAYPTG010000265.1:0-3580 GCA_964413455.1 uncultured Mycobacterium sp.
GAGGCCGACACCGGGTCGATCCTGCGCCCGACCATGCCGCGCGCTTTCGTCATCGCCCCAGACGGGTCGATGAAGGTCAACACCGACTACTTCACCAACATCGAACTCACCAGCAGCTCCCCGCAGGTGGTCACCTACACGATCAACCCGAAGGCCGTCTGGTCGGACGGCACGCCGATCACCTGGGAGGACATCGCCGCCCAGATCCACGCCACCAGCGGCAAGGACAAGGGCTTCGCGATCGCCTCACCCAACGGCTCGGATCGGGTCGGTTCGGTGACCCGCGGCGTCAACGACCGCCAGGCCGTGGTCACCTTCGCCGAGCACTACCCGGAGTGGCGCGGCATGTTCGCCGGCAACACCACGTTGTTGCCCAAGTCGATGACCGCCGACGCCGACCTGTTCAACAAGGGTCAGCTGGACCACCCCGGCCCGTCGGCCGGTCCATTCGTCGTCTCGGCGGTAGACCGCACCGCGCAGCGAATCACGTTGAGCCGCAACCCAAAATGGTGGGGCACCCCGCCGCTGCTGGACTCGATCACCTTCCTGGCGCTCGATGACGCCGCCCGGATTCCGGCGCTGCAGAACAACACCATCGACGCCACCGGGATCGCGTCGCTGGACGAGCTGACGATCGCCGGGCGCACCAAGGGCATCGCGCTGCGCCGCGCACCCGGGCCGAGCTGGTATCACCTGACGTTCAACGGCGCCCCCGGCTCGATCCTGGCCGACAAGGCGCTGCGCCAGGCCGTCGCCAAGGGCATCGACCGGCAAGCCATCGTCAACGTCACCCAGCGCGGGCTGGTCGCCGCCCCGACCCCGCTGGGCAACCACATCTTCCTAGCCGGTCAGGAGGGCTACCAGGACAACAGCGCGGTGGTGGCCTACAACCCGGAGCAGGCCAAGGCCGAGCTGGACGCGCTGGGCTGGAAGCAGGACGGCCCGTTCCGCAGCAAGGACGGCAAGCAGTTGGTGGTCCGCGACGTGCTGTTCGATTCGCCGACCACCCGGCAGGTGGCGCAGGTCGCGCAGAACACCCTGGCCCAGGTCGGGGTGAAGCTGGAGCTGGACGTGAAGCCGGCCAGCGGGTTCTTCAGCAACTACGTCAACGTCGGCGATTTCGACATCACCCAGTTCGCGTGGGTCGGCGACGCGTTCTCGCTGTGTTGCCTCAACCAGATCTTCACCACCGGCGCGGAGAGCAACTTCGGCAAGATCTCCTCCCCGGCGATCGACGCCAAGGTCGACGAGGTGCTCGACGAGCTGGACCCGGCCAAGGCGCTGACGCTGGCCAACGAAGTGGACAAGATGCTGTGGGACGAGGTGTTCAGCCTGCCGCTGTCTCAGTCGCCGGGCAATGTCGCGGTGCGCGCCACGCTGGCCAACTTCGGGCCGGCCGGGATCGGCGACTTGGATTACAGCGCAATCGGTTTCATGAAGTGAGCTTCACGGAGTTGACGGCGGCGGCTGCGACTTGTCTTGCGGGGCCGGCCGTCCCGTCGAGCGCAGGGTCGCGGCCGGTAGGACGCCCTCGACCCGGGCGGCGGTGGCGATCGCCAACCCGATCAGCCGCACCTCGGGGCTGATCGGAAGTCGGTCCAGAATCCCGCCGGTTGCCGGCAGCTCACCGGCCCGGCCGTCGCGCACCGCGGCGGCGATGCGCAGGGCGGCCCGCTCGCGGGTGTCCAGGATGCTGTGCCCGGCGGTGGGCAGCCGCACCAGGGCGGCGTCCGGGATCAGCCCGGCCACCCGGTCGGCGACCGCCGGCGGGGTGATCAGGTCGCGTCCGCCGGAGACCACGACGGTGGGCCACCCGAATGACGGCATCTGCGCCACCAGATCGAACGGTTCGGCTTCGAACGCCGGCGGGTCGCCGTCGGCCAGCTCCCGGACGGCGACCGCGGGGTCCAGCGGCAGGCCGTCGGGAACGCCGTGGAAGTTCAGTTCCCGGAAGCCGATCGACCCGACCAGGTCGGTCTCGTTGCGGTAGGGCACCTTGCGGGTGCCCAGCTGCCGGCCGATGTGCCCCATCGCGGCCCACAGCACCCGTCGACCGTCGAGCAGCAGATCGAACAGCCGGTGCAGCATCTCCGGGCCGCCGATGCCGTAGAGGGTGGCGGCCAGCTGGGCGTCGGCCGGCGTCATGATTCCGTGCTCGACCAGCCGGCGGACCTTGGCGGCCAGCTCGGGCGCCATCGGGTGCCGGCCGTGCCACAGCAGCCCGCGCAGTTCGGTGCGGACGATCTCGATGTCGTCGCGGTTGAGCAGCGGGGAGTCCAGCACCATCGCGGCGACCCGAGTCGGGTGGCGCACCCCGACCCCGGCGGCCAGGTAACTGCCGTAGGAGGTGCCGTAGATGACCGCGCTGTCCACCCCGGCGTCGTCCAGGACAGCGGCGACGTCATCGACCACCGGCTCGATGCGCAGGGCTTCGGCGGGCAGGTCGGCCCCGGAGTCCAGGTGCCGGGACATCCCGACGCCGCGATGCTCGACCATGATGACGTCGAGTCCGGCCGCAGAGGCGTGCCGGCGCAGGCTGCGGTAGTGCCCGATCGAGGCGATCCCGGGGCCGCCGGGGATAATCACCACCGGGTGCGCGCTGGGCGGTCCGCTGCGCACGTAGTAGAGGTCGAAGCTCTCTCGCGACGCCGGGGTGACCGGGCGCCGGACCGCGCGCACACCGGGCAGCGACGCCAGCCGCTCGTGCGTGCGCCGGCGCCGGGCACCCATGGTCATCGGCGCACTTCCGGCATGTCTCGATTCTCCCACCAGGGGCGGCTCACGCCGTGAGTTCGATGACCTCCGCGTCGGGGATGCCGTCGAAGCGGCTCGGCTGGCAGGTCAGCACGATCACCTGTCCGCGGTCTCCGACGGTGGTGAACACCCCGCCCATCCTGGTCAGCCGGTCCGGGTCGCTGAATCCCAGGGCGTCGTCGATGACCACCGGCACGGTGTCCTCGGTGGCGACCAACGCCGCCCCGGCCAGCCGGGCCAGGATGCCCAGCTGTTCGCGGGCCCCGCCGGACAGCGATTCGTACGGGACGGTGCGCCCGTCCAGGGTGCGGGTCCGGATGGTCAGCTCGCTGTCGACGTCGACTTCGAAGCTGGGCCCGAACACGTTGCGGCCCAACCGTTCCAGTTCGGCGCGGTACGGCCGCACGTAGCGCTGACGGGTGGTGTCGCGGTGCCGGATCATGGTGTCGCGCAGCGTCTGGGCGGCGGTGGCCCGCTGGTGTATCCGGTCGTGGTCGGCGCGGGCGCGGGTGAGTTCGGCGGTGGCCTCATCGAGCTGTCCCTGTCGGCCTTCGCTGCCGATGACGCCCAGCTCGACGGTCAGGTTGTGCAGCGCGAGGGTGTGTTCGGTGTGCTCGCGTTCGGCCTGCTCGGCCGCCGTCTGCGCCTCGGTCAGCTGCTGCTGCACTTGCTCGGGGTGGGTGTCGGCGTAGCGCGCCACCAGGGCGGCCACCGCGGCGTCGGCCCGACGCTGTTGGTCGGCGTCGGCGTCGGCTTGGTGGGCTATCGCGTCGTCGTCGACCTGCGCCCGCAGCTCGGTCAACTGCTCGGTGACGCCGGCCAGTTC
>CAYPTG010000266.1:0-3577 GCA_964413455.1 uncultured Mycobacterium sp.
CTTCAACGCCGCGGCCGCGGCGAGTTCGCGTGTCAACGCTTCCCGAGCCGCGTCTGCCCAGCGATCGTCCAGGGAACCTTGGCCGCATACCGGGCACCGCTGGTCCCCGTGTTCGGCGTGGAACTCAAGGCTCTGCTCCAGCAGCCGCGCCCGGTCGTCGGCGAGTGCGTCGGAGCTACGGGCTTGCGCGCGCTCGTCGGCGGCGGCTTGCCGTAAGACCTCGAGTTGAGCCTGAACGTCCTCGGCTGCGGGCGTGGCCAATCGCTCGGCCTGCGCCCAGGCGGCGGGGATGACGGCCGCCGCACTATCGGTGATCAGCGGTCGCAGGACCGTCGTGTCCGGCTTGGTCTTCTTCACCTGCGCCAGCGCGGTAGCGGCGCGCTGGTCCGCGTGGTCCTCCAACGCCGGCTTGAGCGCGTCACGGGCCTGCTTGAGGTCGGCGGCCGGCCGTTTGAGCTGTTTGACCGCGACGTCGAGGCGTTGGGTGGCTTCGCTGAGCTGTTCCAGGCCGAGCAGTCGATGTAGCTGGTCGTGGAACTGGCTGGGCGCGCCTTCGAGGATGTGGCCGAGCTCGTCGTAGCTAAGCAGCGGGCGGTACATCTCCAGCGCGGCCTGCCAGCCGAGCGCCTCGATGCTTTCCCGCTTCTGTCCTTCTCGCTGAATCCACGTCGTTTTCGCGGCGACGTCGACGTCCCCGCCAGCCGGCCAGTCGACCCCGATCAGGGTTGCGCCCGAGCCTTCCTCGGTGAGTCCGATCCGGATCTGGGCCGGCTCACCGGCGTGCAGATTGCGCCACGCCGACGACCAAACCCAAGTCTTGTTGTCCCAGCGCGAATTACAACCGGTGAGCGCGAGTTCGAGGGCCTCCGCCAACGTCGACTTACCCGACCCGTTGCGCCCGGCGAGCACCGTCAAGCCCGGCCCCGGCCGCAGCGGCACGGTGACCGTCGGCCCGATTCCGCGAAAACCCTGGACGGTGATAGAGGCGAGGTACGCGCCAACCGGGGCCGTATCCGACTCCGACGTGGTGAGCCGCTCAGTGAGTTGAGCCGACGGCTCGGCACCGCCGAGAACCTCGTCGAGCAGCTCGGGCCCCTCCAGTGCCGCGAGCACAACCAGCCTGGCCGGTTCGCTGAGTGAATCGTCCTGGTCGGCTCGGATAAGGACGTCGTTCTTGAGTCTGTCGTCGGTCATGTGCTCCTCCGCTGTCGTGATCGACCCTAAAGCGGGACACCGACATTCGGGGCGTGCGCGGTGTGAATACCACACAGCGCAGCAGTAAGCATGTACGTCCTAGCTACAGGCGTTCTATTTCCGCGTAATCCAAATCGAGGTCGAAGTCTGTTGGCGGATCAGGCACCGGGATCCCGTCCATCACAGTCGCCCACTCTTCGACCGCTTTCGCTCTACCGGCGATGAGGGAAGCCGCGCTCCTGAAATCGAGTCCAACTTCGCAACACCGTTCTCCAGGCGATAACACCACCCGATTGGCCTCTTTTCTACGGTCCAAGAATCCAGCCTTAGCCATGTCGTAGGCGATGCTGCCGATCATCGAGGAGTCGACTCCCATGGCTGCAGACAAGTCGACCTGACGTGAATCTGGTTTGGCAATCACCTCAGCAATCAGCATCCGCTCGATCGCTCCGCGCACTGCAGCTTGTGCGCCAGAATCGACGGCGTGCCGCCATTCGAGATCCGGGTGGTCGCGCACCGCACGCCTTAGCTCATCATCGTCGTAAAACTCGGCGAGTTCGGTAACACAATGCAAAGCGACACTCACAGGAGTAATTCGGAGCTGGCGCAGATATGCCTGGGAATACCGGCCCTCAGCTGCCTCAATGTCCCACAGCACTTCCGCTTCCCGATCACGCTGTGCCTCAACTTTGTTTCTCGCACGGTATTCAAGTTCTTCATCTATCTCATCTGGATCGTCGTACATCCAGGAGAACTCCGCAAACCTCTCCTTCACGTAAAGGAGGATTTCTTCCGGCGGCTGGACGATCAGCTGCGCTAGATCATCCGCAGGATCATCTATAAAGTCGCCGACCTCGGAAGGCAACCACTCTTGCTCGTGGGGTTGCACATAGACCCATACTCCAGCATCCACATCCGGATCGTCTTCGCCATCGAAATTCTCGTCGGAGTCATCGCCATCTGTCCCAAAATCATCAAACACCTGGAGGCGGAAGCCCGCCGGGATCATCGCAGCCACCTCGCAGTCGCCGCGATAAAAGAACGCCGGTACGTCCTTGTTCGTTTTGAAGGTCTGATTCATGGGCTAGATCTCCCGTAATTTGGGTTCATTCAGCGTGGCCAGCAGACGGTTGATAGCGTCACGCACATCGGCAGTGAGTTGTCCGGTGCGGTCGCGCGCAACGGCGTCGGCGTATTTCCAGGACCGTGTCACCTGAATGCTCGGACGGACATCGAAATTGTCCATGGGCAGCCGTTCGGACCACTCGTCGAGGCTTGCCATCTCGGCATCGGTAGCGTAGCCACGCTCTATGAGCCATTCACGGAACAGACTGTCGTTGAGTTCTTTTCGTGGTCGACGTCCGGCCCGGCTGTCGGAAAAATCGTCGATCCATTGACGTACATAGGTGGAGCCAGGCAGTCGCCGCCCGGGATACCAGCGCTGCGAGCCGCTGGAGCGCCAGAAAGCGAGATGGAAGTTGCCGTGGACTTGCCAACCAGGCTCCCCGGTCAAAGCGATTAGCGCCTCGACGCGGCCGGGGTAGGCATAGACACGCTTGTACTGGGGAGCGAGCTCCGCCGGCCAGGCGCTGAGCACAACATCGTCCCCCTCGATGTAGATACTGACCCGATCGAAGGCTAAGACCTGATCGGGTGGGAACTTCACACCCGGATGCCCTCCGACGTCACGAACCTCAGCGGTGAACCCTGTTGCCGCCTCAAGAATGCTACGCAGACGGCGCAATTGACGGCCAGAGTGATCTCCGCAGCGTTCAAGATCGGTGTAGGGCAACAGGTCCCCAAAGTTCGCCTCGGCGTTATCGAAGAAATCATTAACGACCGCAGTCTCCGCTGGCCCCAGGACGCCAAGCTCGACCAGGTTCCACCACTGGTCCAGCAGATCCTGCCATCGCACCGGAACCCATCGCTTCGCGTGATGGTCTAGTCGTTTGGTGTTGATCTCCAATGCCTGCTGCTCACTGGCGCTCGCATAGAGCTTGCTTTCGATGACCACCACCAACGTGGTGCCGTACTGGATCACACCGTCGTAGCGAGCGCGTCGTTCCGACGCCAGGTCAAGTTCTTTGGTTCCGGCGACGAGGTTTTCGTGCGGACCGAGGAAGACACTGATTAATTCGTCGACCTTGGGGTCTTCAACTTCGGTATCGAGCGCGACGAGGGATTCGGTCTGCATGTCGAATCGGGGTTGCGGTAGTTCCGAAAGCCTTGGACAGTTGATCAGACCAAGAAACGCGTCTTGGCATAGCGGAACCAGTCGCATCACGATCAACGCGGCCCTGGTGAGTTGACCCTCGTGTCTAGGGTCACGATCGTAGGGCCGGAAAATGCTGAGGTGCTGGTCCACGGCCTAACAGTAGACGTT
>CAYPTG010000267.1:0-3535 GCA_964413455.1 uncultured Mycobacterium sp.
CCACCATCATCAAGGACGACGGCATCGACGCCGACGCCGCCTTGGTCGTGGTGGATCGCGGCGGGGCTCTCCCCGAGTCGACCATCCGTGAGGTCGGCCATGTCGAGAGTGCCGGTCGTGTTGAGGGTGCGGGCCGTGTTGAGGCTGCCGGCGGTGTCGCGGGTGCCGGCCATGTCGGGGGCACCAGCGTCGGGAGCACCAGCGTCGAGGGTGCCAGCGGTGTCGCGGGTGCCGGACACGTCGGGGGTACCAGCGTGGAGGGTGCCGGCCATGTCGGGGGCACCAGCCACACCGGTCAGGCCAGCCACGTCGCGCAGACCGGTGCCCGGACCATCGGTGATGGCACCGCCAACCCGTACGGCCAGGGCACCGCGCTGGCCGGCCGGGACGGCAGCGGCCCGGACGGATGGCTGATCAAGGGCAACGCCGACTCGATGCTCTACCACGGGCCGGACAGCCCGAACTATCGGCAGACCATCGCCGAGGTGTGGTTCCGCGACGAGGAGACCGCCCGGGCGGCGGGCTTCAGCCGGTGGGACATTAACCGCAAGCACTAACGTCTGGTTCAGCTCAGCGGGTCGAGCTTCCACTTCCGGTGGAGGGTTCGGCCCGCTGAGCTGTTTCTGGAGGCCAGTCGAGTCGACGATACCGGCGCGGTAGCGCCGGGGGAGGAGCGAGACAGTCCGATCTACTGCGTGCGCAGCACGAAGCCGACGCCGCGCACGGTGTGCAGCAGCCGTGGGGCGCCACCGGCCTCCAGCTTGCGCCGTAGATACCCGATGAACACGTCGACGACGTTGGTGTCGGCGGCGAAGTCGTAACCCCAGACCAGCTCCAGCAGTTGCGCCCGGCTCAGCACCGCGGTCTTGTGCTCAGCGAGCACCGCCAGCAGGTCGAACTCCCGCTTGGTCAGGTCGACGTCGACACCGTTGACCCGGGCCCGGCGGCCGGGGATGTCGACCTCCAACGGGCCGACCGAGATGGTTTCCGAGGAGAACGTCGCGGTCGCTCCGCGGCGGCGCAGCATCGCCTTGACCCGGGCCACCAGTTCGGCCAGCACGAACGGCTTGACCAGGTAGTCGTCGGCACCGGCCTCCAACCCGGCCACCCGGTCGTCGACCGAGCTGCGGGCCGAGAGCACGCACACCGGCACGTCGTTGTCCATCGCGCGCAGCGCGGTCACCACGCTGACGCCGTCCAGCACCGGCATGTTGATGTCCAGCACGATCGCATCCGGGCGGGTTTCGGTGGCGCGGCGCAGCGCCTCGGCGCCGTCCACCGCGGTGGCCACCTCGAACCCGGAGAGCCGCAGCCCGCGTTCCAGCGACGCCAGCACATCGGGGTCGTCGTCGACCACGAGGAGGCGCGGGGAAGCCGGGATGCTATCCATGACGTCCCATAGTGCCGGATCGGTGGGTGTGCGGGTGGTAGGCGGGGCCGTCGGTGTCAGAGGCACGCACCCGGGAATCTCGCGAACTCATCGTTCGGGGCTACCGTGACGGTGATGTCCGCATCCATCGCCGCCCCGCCGGCGCGCGCCCGCGCAGTGTCCGACCTGCTGCGGCTACTGCCCTATCTGCGGCCGTATCGGGTGCGCTGGACCGTGATGCTCGTCGTGGCGGTGTTGAGCCTGGTGGCCACCGTCGTCATCCCGCTGATGACCAAGGCGGTGATCGACGGCCCGGTGCGCCACCGCGACCAGCACGCCCTGTGGGTGCTGGGTTCAGCCGCCCTGGCCGTCGGGATCAGCGAAGCGATCCTCTGGTTCGTCCGGCGCTGGCTGATCTCCCGGGCCACCATGGGGGTGGAAGCCGACATCCGCAAGGACCTCTACGCCCGCCTGCAGGTGCTGCCGATGTCGTTCCACGGACGCTGGCAGTCCGGGCAACTGCTGTCCCGAATCATGAACGATCTCAGCGTTATTCGGCGGATGCTGTCGTTCGTTCTGGTGATGCTCGTCCTCAACACCTTGCAGATCTGCATCGTCACCGCGATCCTGCTGGCGATGTACTGGCCGCTCGGGGTGGCCGTGCTGGTGTCGGTGCTGCCGGTCATCATCACCATCCGGCGCTTCGAGCGGGCTTTCACGGTGCTGTCCCGCGCCGCCCAGGACCAGACCGGACATGTCGCCACCCACGTCGAAGAGGCCGCGCTGGGGTTGCGCGCGGTCAAGTCGTTCGGCCGTGAGGACTACGTGTATCAACGGTTCGAACGCGAGGCCACCAAGCTCTACAACGTCCAGATCGGCAAGGTGTCGGTGTCGGCCCGCTTCGAGACGCTGCTGGAGGTCATCCCGAACGTCACGCTGATCGTGGTGCTCGGATTCGGCGCCTACGCGGCCGGTCATCGGCTGGTGACGATCGGCACCCTGGTGGCTTTCGTCACGATGATGCTGTCGCTGGTGCGCCCGATCGCCTCGCTGGGTTCGCAGCTGTCGACGGCGCAGGAGTCGATGACGGCCGCCAACCGGATCGCCGAGATCTTCGACGCCCCGCTCGAGATCACCGACGGCCCGCAGACCCACCCGCCCACGACGGGCCGCCTGGAGTTGCGCGACGTCGGATTCCGGTTCGCTCCGGAGGATGACGATGCGCGACGAGGGACGAGTCGCGTTGAGGAGTCCGATAATTCGGGCTCAGCGGACGACGATGCGCGACGAGGGACGAGTCGCGTTGAGGAGTCCGACAATTCGTGCCCGCAGGACGACTGGGTGCTGCGGCACGTCTCGGTCACCGTCGAGCCGGGGCAGACACTCGCGCTGGTGGGCGCCACCGGGTCCGGCAAGTCGGTGCTGGCCGGACTGTTGCCTCGGCTCCACGACGTCACCGAAGGGGCCGTTGTGCTGGACGGGGCCGACGTCCGGGAGCTGTCGCTGCCGGCGTTGCGCCGCGCTGTCGCGGTTGCGTTCGAAGACCCGACGCTGTTCTCCATGTCGGTCACCGAGAACGTCACCCTGGGCCGGCCTCCGGACGACCCGGCCGGCGCCGACGAGATCGCCGAGGCGCTGCGAATCGCGGCCGCCCAGTTCGTCTACGACCTGCCGTACGGGCTGGACACCCGCATCGGTGAGCAGGGCATGACGCTGTCCGGCGGGCAACGCCAGCGACTGTCACTGGCCCGGGCGATCCTGGCCCGCCCGACGGTGCTGGTGCTCGACGACACTCTCTCGGCGCTGGATGTGCACACCGAGGCGACGGTGATCGAGGCGCTGCGGACCGTGCTGGCCGGCGTCACCACCATCGTCGTGGCGAATCGGGCCTCGACCATCCTGCTGGCCGACAAGGTGGCACTGCTGGACACCGTGCCCACCGCCGACGGCCCGGCGCACACCATCACCCACGTCGGCACCCATGAGGAGCTACTGGCCGGCGTCCCGCGCTACCGGGAACTGCTGGCCGTCGACGACGAACTCGACGACGGCAGCGCGCCGCAGCCGCCATGGGAGTCCGACGACGCCCGCCGCCGCCTCGAACACTCCTACCGGGAAACCTCCGAAGAACGCGTGGCCGCCCGCCCGCCCGGTGACGACGCCGAC
>CAYPTG010000268.1:0-3532 GCA_964413455.1 uncultured Mycobacterium sp.
CTGTTCGTGGCCGCCTACGCGATACCGCCGCTGCTGCCCTACTCGTATACCGACCTGGACTTCGGCGCGTTGCAGAGCCCGCCGAGCCCGGCGCACTGGTTCGGCACCAACGCGATGGGTCAGGACGTGCTGGCGCAGGTGTTGCGCGGGATGCAGAAGTCGATGCTGATCGGGTTGTGCGTGGCGGTGATCTCCACGCTGATCGCCGCGACCGTCGGCTCGGTGGCCGGCTACTTCGGCGGCTGGCGCGACCGCGCGCTGATGTGGGTGGTCGACCTGCTGCTGGTGGTGCCCAGCTTCATCCTGATCGCGATCATCAGCCCGCGGACCAAGAGTTCGGCCAACATCACGCTGCTGATCGTGCTGCTGGCGGCGTTCAGCTGGATGATCAGCTCGCGGATGGTCCGCGGGCTGACGATGAGCCTGCGGGAACGCGAGTACGTCCAGGCCGCGCGCTACATGGGGGTGCCGAGCTGGCGGATCATCGCCCGGCACATCGTGCCCAACGTCGCCTCGATCCTGATCATCGACGCGGCGCTGAACGTCGGGGTGGCGATCCTGGCCGAGACCGGTCTGAGCTTCCTGGGCTTCGGGGTGCAGCCGCCTGATGTGTCGCTGGGCACGCTGATCGCCGACGGCACCAAATCGGCGACGACGTTCCCGTGGGTGTTCCTGTTCCCGGCCGGGGTGTTGGTGCTGATCCTGGTGTGCGCCAACCTGACCGGCGACGGGCTGCGTGACGCGCTGGACCCGGGCGCGGCGAGCTTGCGGGCCAAAGGCGGTAAGCGGTGAGCGCGCTGCTGGAGGTCAGCGGCCTGAGCGTCGAGTTCCCCACCGATGCCGGGCAGCTGCACGCGGTGCGCGGGCTGAGTTATCACGTCAACACCGGTGAAGTGGTGGCGATGGTCGGCGAATCGGGGTCAGGCAAGTCCGCCGCCGCAATGGCGGTGATCGGCCTGTTGCCCGAGTACGCGACGGTGGACGGCTCGGTCCGCCTGGACGGCCGGGAACTGCTGGGCATGCCCGATGAACAGATGTCGACGATCCGCGGGCGGCGGATCGGCACCGTGTTCCAGGACCCGATGTCGGCGCTGACGCCGGTCTACACCGTCGGCGATCAGATCGCCGAGGCGCTCCGGGTACACAACCGGCAGCTGAGTAAGGCCGACGCGGGGCGCCGGGCCGTGGAGCTGCTGGAGTTGGTGGGCATCGTCTCGCCGCAGCAACGGGCGCGAGCCTTCCCGCACGAGATGTCCGGCGGGGAGCGCCAGCGGGTGGTGATCGCCATCGCCATCGCCAATGACCCCGATCTGATCATCTGCGACGAGCCGACCACCGCGCTCGACGTCACCGTGCAGGCCCAAATCCTGGAGGTGTTGCAGACCGCCCGCGACGTCACCGGCGCCGGGGTGCTCATCATCACCCACGACCTGGGCGTGGTGGCGGAGTTCGCCGACCGGGCGCTGGTGATGTATGCCGGGCGGGCGGTGGAGGCGGCCGAGGTCGAGGATCTGTACACCGATCGCCGGATGCCTTATACCGCAGGGCTTTTGGGGTCGGTGCCGCGGCTGGACGCGCCGCGTGGACAGCGGCTGGTGCCGATCCCGGGTGCGCCGCCGTCGCTGGTGACGCTGCCGGTGGGTTGCCCGTTCGCGCCGCGCTGCCCGCTGGCCGACGACGAGTGTTTGGCCGCCGAGCCGGCGCTGCTGCCGGTCCCGGGCGTCGGTGTCGGCGCCGGTGCCGGTGCCGGTGCGGCTGACGGGCACGCGGCGGCGTGCATTCACACCGACCGGGTGGCCGGCCGCAGCGCCGCTGACATCTACGGCGTCGCCGTCACCCCGCCGGCTACCGACTCCGATACCGAACCGCCGGTCGTGGTCCGGGTGCGTGAGCTGTCCAAGACCTACCGGCTGACCAAGGGCGTGGTGTTCCGCCGGCAGATCGGTGAGGTCCGCGCCGTCGATGCGGTCAGCTTCGACCTGCAGCAGGGCCGCACCCTGGGCATCGTCGGAGAGTCCGGGTCCGGGAAATCGACGACGTTGCACGAGATCCTGGAACTGCGGGCGCCACAGTCCGGTTCCATCGAGGTGCTCGGCCACGACGTCGCCACCCTGACCCCAGCCCGGCGCCGGGAGCTGCGCCGCGACCTGCAGGTGGTGTTCCAGGACCCGGTGGCATCCCTGGACCCGCGGCTGCCGGTGTTCGACATTCTCGCAGAACCATTGCAGGCCAACGGTTTCGACAAATCCTCGGCCGATGTCCGGGTGGCCGAACTGCTGGAGGTGGTCGGGCTGCGGCGCGCCGACGCCAGCCGCTACCCCAGCGAGTTCTCCGGCGGACAGAAACAACGCATCGGCATCGCCCGGGCGCTGGCGTTACAGCCCAAGATCCTGGCGCTGGACGAGCCGGTGTCCGCGCTGGACGTCTCCATCCAAGCCGGCATCATCAACCTGCTGGTCGACCTGCAGCGCGAGTTCGACCTGTCCTACCTGTTCGTCTCGCACGACCTGTCGGTGGTTAAACATCTGGCCCACCGGGTCGCGGTGATGTACCGCGGCGCGATCGTGGAGTACGGCGACAGCGACGAGGTGTTCACCCATCCGCGGCATGAGTACACCCGGCGGTTGCTGGCGGCGATTCCCGGTCAGCGCGACAATTAGACTATTGACATAACACTTTTGATATATTTGCGGGGTGGTGGCTTACGGCGCACAGCTGATCCGCGAGGCGCGACGACGGGCCGCGCTGACTCAGGCCGAGCTCGCCGCGCTCGCCGGCACAAGCCAGCCGGCCATTGCGCGATGGGAGTCGGGCCGTACCGCGGTCAGCGTTGATGATGTGGTGCGGCTGGTTCGGCTGTGCGGCTTGGACATCGAGTTTCATCTGGTGGAGCACGACACCAGCGACCTCGCCCAGGCGAATCGTCTGGTGCCGATGTCGGGGCAAGAGCGGCTGGATCGGCTCGAACGAGTGGCGGACCAGATGACGGCACTGCGTCAGGCCGGCGGTGCGCGGCGATGAGCGCCGCAGAACTGGACCTTCGCCGACTATTCGCGGTGCTACACCGTCACCGAGTGGCCTATGTGCTGATCGGCGGTCTTGCGGCCGTGGTTCACGGTTCGCCGTTTCCCACCGAGGACGCCGACATCACGCCCGATGACAATCGTCTAAACCTTGATCGTCTGGTGGCGGCATTGCGCGAACTGAATGCCCGGATTCGGACCGAGAGCGTGCCGGAGGGCTTGCCGTTCGCCTGCGATGCGACGTCGTTGGCGGCCGCGGGAGTATGGAATCTGACCACCGAGGCCGGCGACCTCGACATCAGCTTCCAGCCGTCGGGGACACGGGGCTACGCCGACTTGCGCCGCGATGCCACCGGTGTCGAGCTGTACGACGTGACCGTGGAGGTGGCATCGCTTGCCGACGTGGTGCGGTCCAAGCAGGCCGCGAATCGCCCGAAGGATCAACGTGTTCTGCCGGTACTGCGAGAACTGTTGGCGCACCGGGCTGCGGACCGGACCCATGGCGTCGC
>CAYPTG010000269.1:0-3490 GCA_964413455.1 uncultured Mycobacterium sp.
GGTGTTCATCTCCGAGATCTTCCCGAACCGGATCCGTGGTCGTGGTCAGTCGCTGGGGAGTCTGACTCATTGGGTGTTCGCCGCGATCACCTCATTCGCCTTCCCGCCGATCATCGGTGCGCTCGGGGGCGGCGTGGCGTTCAGCCTGTTCTTCCTGGCGATGGTGTGCCAGCTGATCTGGGTGCTGAAGGTGATGCCCGAAACCAAGGGGGTGCCGCTGGAGGAGATGGAAGCCCAACTCGGACTGACGAACTCAGCCGCCGGTGGCCCGGGGGAATAGGTCCGAAATCACCGCAGCCAACTCCAAGTAGCGCCGGCGGCTCTGGGCGCTCAAGAGCTCCAGGGTGATCTGACGGCCCTCGAAGATGTGGTCGTCGAAGGGCAGCACAAAGATCCGGTCCCGACCGAGCTGACGGGAGAACTGGTTGACCGCTTGGCCCACGTTGATGTTGGGCTTGCCGCGCTGAACATGGTTGATTACCAACACCATGGTGTCCAGAAGCTGCCGATATCCGTTGCGGCACAGCCAATCCAGGCTCACCTGAGTTTCTTCCAGCGCATCGATGGAGGCGCTGCTGACCATGACCAGTGCGCGAGACTGCCGCAGCACCGCAGTCATCAGATTGGTCTTCAGGCCGGTGCCGGTGTCCATCAGCACCAAGCTGTAGTGCTCATTGAGGATCGGCATGACCGCGTCGACCTCGCGATCCAGCAGCGGCATCGGGGTGCTGGCGAAGTCCGGGCCGGTGAGTACCTCCAACCGGGTCGCTCTGTTCTGGCTGGTATGCGCTCGCACATCGAGGTAGCGGGTCTGGGCATCGTCGGCCACCAGATCGGCGATCGACAGCGTGCTCTCCCGGCCGTGACGGGAGACCAGGTTGCCGGCGTCGGGGTCAAGGTCGACGGCGATGACCCGGTCCCCACGGACATCGGAAAAGGTGGAGCCGAGCGTCTCGGTGACCACGGTCTTGCCGACGCCGCCTTTGACCCCCATCACCGTGATCGGAAACGTGGTGCGCACCATGCGCTGCACCCGCGCTTTCAGCGCCATCTCGTACAGCTCGTCCGGGCCCGGAGCAAGATTGATCTTCGTCAGGCGGTGCACCGTCCCGCGCCAGCCCTGCTTGGCCGGCACCGACTTACGGCGATTCTCCAGCCGGTTCAACTGCACCGGGGCCGGCACATATCCCTCGGCCGGCGACGCCACCTGCCATTCCTCGTACACCCGGGTCGGCGGGGTCGGGCCGACCACAGCCGTGCTGGGCTGATCAAGGTTCACCTGAACCTGGAGATCCTCTACCGGCAGTATCTCGGTAAACGCGTCGCGGGGAGCGCCTATGCGCGGCGGCTCAGGGGCCGCATGCGCCGGCTGACGCGTCGACATGGACTGCTGGAAATCCCCGCCGTACAGGATGGCGTCGTCACTCACAACAAAAAGCTAAATCACCCACCCGGGATACCCAAACTGCCGCCGATGCGTGAACGTTCGTGCACCGATATGAGCCCGCCCACACATGAGTAAACACCCTTGACAAGAGAGTCGACACCCAATCACTGTGTACATATGTTCACTAATGAATTGATCGACGGGAGGTCTCCGAGATGACGGATCTGAAGTATCTCGACCTGCACGGCGAACGGGTCGCGTATCTGGACGAAGGCAGCGGTGAGGCCATCCTGCTCCTGCATGGCATGGCCGGCAGCTCGCAGACGTGGCGTTCGGTGATCCGACGGCTGGCGAGCAAATACCGGGTGGTGGCCCCGGACCTGCTGGGTCACGGCAACTCCACCAAACCGCGAAGCGACTATTCACTCGGCGCGTTTTCGGTGTTGCTGCGCGACCTCCTCGACGAACTCGGAATCGCCCAGGCGACCGTTGTGGGGCACTCACTCGGTGGCGGGATCGCCATGCAGTTCATCTACCAGCACCCCGACTACGCTCGGCGTCTGGTTCTGGTCGATAGCGGGGGTTTGGGGCCGGACGTGGGCCTCATGCTGCGGCTCGCGTCGCTGCCTGGTGCTGAGTTGGTTCTGCCGGTCATCGCTCCCCGGCAGTTGTCGACCACCGGGGACCGTTTCTGGTCGTGGTTGCGCAAGGCGGGTGTCGAATCGCCGCGCGGCGAGGAGATGTGGCGTTCCTACAGTTCGCTGGCCGACGGCCCGACCCGGCAGGCCTTCTTACGTACGCTGCGTTCCGTCGTCGATCACCGCGGACAGGCGGTCAGTGCGCTAAGCCGGCTGGCGACTGTCGCGGACCTGCCGGTCATGGTGATCTGGGGTGAGCGGGACGCCATCATCCCCGTCGCGCACGCCTACACCGCCCTGGAAATCCGGCCGGACATTCGGCTGGAGGTGCTCCCCGACGTCGGCCACTTTCCGCAGGCCGAGCGGCCCGCCGAAGTGGCCGAATTGATTGACGACTTCATCGCCGCCGACTCGCGCACGCCGACCCGCTTATCGATCTGACGGTTCAAGCAGTGCGATCACCGCGCTGCTCAACGGGTCAAGATCGTTCGCGATAACGTCTTCGATAATCGACTGATCGATATTGAAATATTCATGGACAAGGAAATTCCGCATTGCGGCGATCTGGCGCCAGGCGATCTCGGGTCTCCGGTCGGTGACGGCTTGCGGTAGGGCATTTACCGCTTCACCGATAATGCCGATCTCACGGAGGATCGCGGAGATGGCCATGTCCGAATAGGGGCCTTGCAGAGCAGGCTGATACTCGTAAACCTTGGCGATCGCCATCTGAATGTCGGTTAAGCGATCTTGCGCTGACCTGCTCACAAGGCGATGAGTTGCTTGTGTGCCGACTCGGAGACGCCGCGTTTGAGAAGGCCGTCGTAGACAACGTCAACTGACATCTGGAGTAGTTGTTCCAATTCGAGGCGAATGCCCGATAGGCGGGATAGCCGACTGCCGCACCCCGCTTCGGAGAGGTCCAGCAGGATGTCGACATCACTGTCCGGCCCGGCTGTGCCTTGGGCCACTGATCCAAACAGTCGTGGGTTGCTGGCACCGTACTTGGCCAGCACATCAACAATTTCTTCTTTATGCGCGCGAAGATGTTGCAGCGCGCGCTCGCTGAATGTGCTGGTCACACCCGTATTCTACGGGGAAGGTGGCCTGAGGCCATATAACAGACCCATGCGCATCGCCGTCTCCGGTAGTCACTCGTTGGGTAAGTCGACCGTCGTCAACGACTGGGTGGCCGACCATCCGCACTTCATCCGTGAAGAGGAGCCCTACCGGGCGCTGGGCCTCTACGGGCCGTACGAGATTCTGTTCCGTGACCAGTCAACCCGGCTGCACAACGGCTTACAGCTGTACTACAGCATCAGCAGGGTGCACCGGTACCCCACCGCTGACAACGATGTGATCTTTGATCGATCTATCGCGAAGGGCGCTATCGCGTGATGCGCGGTGAGAGGCGCCCGCGTCTGATCGAATTGGTGGGCAGCCGCGAGCAGCGCACCGAGCAGTTGCA
>CAYPTG010000270.1:0-3481 GCA_964413455.1 uncultured Mycobacterium sp.
CCGACAACGGCGACAGCTGTGACCTGGAAACGGGCGAGGTCCGACCCGGTCCGGACAAGCGGCCGGTGACCCGGCGCGACATCACCTACAACGCCCCCGCCCGCTCGCTGCGCAACGTCTTCGGCGCCTATACGCTCTACGACCTCATGGCGCGGCTGGTGCTGGGCGACCCCGACGACTACCCGGCAGATCGCGCCCGTGCGGTAGAGCCCCGGGCGGGTTGCGCCACCAGCGTCGAAATTTCCCGTGAGGGTGGCCGTGCGGTCGCCTATATCCCTGGTGGCGGGCATGATTTCCGCATGACGGCGGTGGATTTTCGGGCCAGCATGTGGACGCGTCAGCTCAATGCGGCGCAACTGGCAGAAAACCGACGGGCGGCGCTATCCCGCGACTATGGCGCCAAGCCGGGGCTGCAGGCGCGGACGATGATGCTGGGCTCGGCGCCGCTCGACCGCGGCAGCCTGCTGCTTGCCGAGCTGGCGGCGCGGTGCGAGGGGCCGGTGGGTGTGCTCGCCGCGGCTTCGGCCGAGCCCCGCGCGACCGCGCGTGACTATATCGGCGCTTTGCACAGCCACGGCGTCGAAGCCATCGACCTGGGCGTCACCATCGACAATGTTGATCGGCTGATGCGCGAGGAAGCGCTCGTCGAGCAGATCGCCGGCCTGCGCACCATTGTCCTGACCGGGGGCAACCAAATCAGGCTGGTGGAATCCTTGCTCTACCGTGGCGAGATCACGCCGCTGCTGATGGCCATTGCGCGGGCGCGGGCGGCCGGCGCGATGATCGTCGGGGTCGGCGGTGCGGCCTCGGCGCTGTCCGGTTTCATGATCGGCGGCGGCACGTCCTACGAAGCGCTGCGGTTCGGCATTGCCTCGGATTCGGGGCGGCGCGGGTTGGTGATCCAGGAAGGGTTGGGATTTTTCGGCGCCGCCATCGTCGACCAAAAACTCGCGTCCTCGCGCCGTCTGGGCCGCCTTGCCGTCGCCTGCGCTGAGGAAGGCGTACGGTTCGGGCTCGGCCTTCTGGAAGACAGCGGCGTCATCGCCAACTACGACAACAGCCAACTCACCGCGATTGGCGCGCGCGGCGCCGTCCTGGTCGAGATCGATCCGCTCAAGACCGAGCTTGCCGGGGACGATTTCATCGCGCCCGACACCAGGCTGTGTTTTGCCGGCCCGGGGGATGTCATCGATATGGCCGCCGGGACCGTCACCCGGCTGGCGCCGGCCACCGCTTCGGCCGCCGTGCTGGACACGCTGGTGGCCGAACTGATCGAGGACTGCATCGGCAATGCCGGCCCGGTGACCGCGCCTGGCGTCACACACGAAGCGCACATTGCCTTGCTCTATAGCTCGGATGGGGATGGCACCGGCCATCTCGATATTGAAAGCATCCGTGATCGGCACGGATAAAACCGAAGGGACGACAATCATGTATTTCAATGGGACCACCCTGGCAGCGCTGCTTTCCGATAAGGAGAAAGCGGCTGCCGTTGCCGCCGAAGGGCCGCGCTACACCTCACCGCTCGCCGTCATCGAGGCCGCCATGGAGCTGCCGGAACTGGGTGAGGACGAGTTGACGGCCTTTCTCGATGAGCAGGGGATCGAGCTGCGCGACATGCCCCCCGGTCATCGTTTGATCGCTGGGGCGCTGGCGACCGAAGGCAAGCTGAAAGATCGTTTGCATGCCGCCTGTGCGGCCTATTACGAGACGGACGTGTTCGTACTGCCCGCCGGTGGGCCGAGCGTGTTCGCGCCGCCGGCCGGCGGGGTGGATACTCCGCAGACACATGCTCCGCAGGCGGAGTGAGACAGGCGGAGTAAAAACCGCGATGCGCCAGACCTACGATCTGCCTGGTTCGCCACATCGCCTGACCGTGCTGCGCTTCGGTGCGGCGGGGACGGGCAGGAAAGCCGGTGCCAAGAAAGCCTATGTGCAGGCCGGCCTGCATGCCGACGAACTCCCCGGCATGCTGGTCCTGCGCATTCTGGCCGGGCATCTGGCCGAAGCGGAAGCTCGCGGCGAGGTCCACAGTGAAATCCTGCTGGTGCCGCAGGCAAACCCGATCGGCCTGGCGCAGACCGAAACCAGCTTCCTGTTCGGTCGGCTCGAAAGCGGCACCGGGGAAAATTTCAACCGGGACTATGCCGATCTGTCGGACCTGCCAAGCCTGTCGCTGGGGCCGGACGCGGCATCGAACGTCGAAACGATCCGGGCCGCGATGTCGGCGCGGCTTGCGGCGATGCAGCCGGATGGAGCACTGGCACATCTGCGCCACAGGTTGCTGACGCTGGCCCATGACGCCGACCTCGTGCTCGATCTGCACGCCGACAACGAGGCTGAGCCGCACATGTATGTCGGCCCGGCGCTGTGGCCGGCGGCCGAGGACATCGCCGCGGCGATCGATGCGCGAGCGGTGCTGCTGGCAGAGGTGTCCGGCGGCAGCCCCTTCGATGAGGCCTGCGCCAGTCCATGGTGGGTGCTGGCCGCGAAGCATCCCGGTCTGCCCATTCCGCCGGCCTGCCTCGCCGCCACCCTGGAAATGGGCAGCAATGACGATGTCGATCCCGAACGCGCGGCCGATCAAGCCACGGCGTTGTTGCGGATGTTGCAGACACGCGGCTTTGTCGATGGTTCAGGGGGGCGCCCGCGACTTTCTTGCCGCGCGACGGCGGCCACCGCGATGGCCCAACTGCGCTCGCCGGTCACCGGGCTGGTCGCCTATCACCGTCGGCTGGGCGATCAGGTCCGCAAGGGCGATCTCGTCGCCACGGTGATCGACCCGCTTGGCGAGGAGACGGAATTGCGGGCCGAGACCGACGGACGGCTCTTCGCCCGCCATAGCCAGCCCTATGCCTGGCCGGGACGGGTGATCGGCAAGATCGCCGGCGAAATTCCACTGGATAGCAGAAAGGGCAATTTGCTGTCGGATTGATGGGCCAGGACCGCGCAGCCGCGCCCGGGAGTGCGTGAAAGACATCCCCGCCGCTGCGAATCACCAAGCGCGCAGCGTCAAGGGCGCGAATCCTGCTGCCGCGACTGCCTTTTCGTCCCACGGACGAATGCCGCATTCAACCAGGGGGATGATGCGATCAAAATGATCCACTGCCCGCTTCTCGACCATGAATCGGTAAGTCGAGTCGGGCAGCGGACAATTCTCGAACGCTGCTACCACCAGGCCAAACACCTGTGGACGGACGTGGAAGCCGTCCGTCAGATCGAGCCCAAACCAATAGACTTCGACGTGGGCGCCGCCCTCGCCTAGCCATTGGCCGATCAGGCAGTAATCCGGGTCACGGCGCAGCCTCGCCCACTGGTCCAGTGTTATCGGATTACCTTCTCGGTCAATGAATCTGGGAGATTGCACGGCATTTGCGACTGCCTCCGAAGCGGCCTTCGGGATCACAACCGCGGGTCCATTCGAGGGCTTGGTATTGCGGGAGAGCCACAAGACACAGTCCTCATGAGCGGCACGGGCCTC
>CAYPTG010000271.1:0-3445 GCA_964413455.1 uncultured Mycobacterium sp.
TGTTCGACGCCCGAGACCCACTGCCCTCGATGCAGCACCGCCGACACGGCGAGTTCCGGATCGAGCACCACCAGATCGGCGGCCGCGCCTTGGCGCAGGATCGGGCTGGAAAGTCCCAGTGCCGCAGCGGGGTTGACCGAGGCCTGCCGAACCGCCTGAAGCAGCGCGTCATCGCGGGGCAACTCGCTGTGGGTGACCGCGAACCGGAACAGCCGGTCCATCGTCGCGGTGCTGCCGGCGATGGTGTCGGTGCCGGCCAGGTGCGCGACGCCGTCGGTGACGTCGACGTCCAGCGGTCCGATCCGGTAGTCACCGTCGGGCATCCCGGCCGCGGCCATCGCGTCGGTCACCAGCGACATCCGGTCCGCGCCGGCGCTGCGGCTGACGTGCCGGTACAGCGCCGGGTCGACGTGCACCCCGTCGGCGATCAGTTCAACGGTGACTCGCGGATCTTCCAGCAGCGCGATCACCGGCCCGGGTTCGCGGTGGTGGATCGGCCGCATCGCGTTGAACAGGTGGGTGCCGACCGTCGCCCCGGCGTCGATGGCGGCCCGGGTCTGGGTGTAGCTGGCGTCGGTGTGCCCGACGGCGGCCACCACCCCGGCCTCGACCAGGCGCCCGATGGCCTCGGGGGCACCGGTGCGTTCCGGGGCCAGCGTCACCATCGCGATGGCACCGCCGGCGGCATCCAGCAGCCGGTGCAGCTCGCCGGGCTCGGGATCGCGCAGCAGGGCCGGGTCGTGTGCGCCGCACCGGGTGGCGGCCAGCCACGGTCCTTCCAGATGGATGCCGGCGATCACCCCGGCGTGCACCTGCTGGGCCAGCTCACCGACCTGGCTCAGCAGGTCGGCCGGCGCCTCGGTGACCAGCGAGGCGAGCAGGGTAGTGGTGCCGTGTCGGCGATGCAGCGCGACCGCGGCCTCGACCTGGCCGGGGACCGAGAAGCTGCCCCCGCCCCCGCCGTGCACATGGGTGTCGACGAACCCGGGCACCACCGTCGCCGCCCCGAAATCCCGGTCGGCGGGCCGGGGCGGGGCACCGTCGCCGACCGCGGCGATGCCGGCACCGTCCACCTCAATCCAGCCGGGCCGCAACAACTCCGACCCGGTGAGCACCGTCGCGGCGCTCAGCAGCACCTAGATGCCCTGCCAGGCCGGCTTGGCCGCATAGGTTTCCCGGTAGAAGTCGGCGAGCTGCAACCGCTGAGCGGCGCCGTCATCGAGCAGCACCGTGACGTGCGGGTGGTGCTGCAGGATGCTGCCCGGCCACATCGCGGTGACCGCGCCCTCGACGATGTGGTGCACCGCTTCGGCTTTGGCGCGGCCGGTGGCCACCAGCAGCACATGTCGGGATTCCATGATGGTGCCCAGCCCCTGGGTGAGGCATTGGGTGGGCACCGCGTCCAGGTCGCCGTCGAAGAACCGGGCGTTGTCCATCCGGGTCTGCCGGGTCAGCGTTTTGATCCGGGTGCGCGAGGCCAGCGACGAGCCGGGCTCGTTGAAACCGATGTGTCCGTCGGTGCCGATACCCAGGATTTGCAGGTCCACCCCGCCGGCATCCCGGATGGCCTGGTCGTAGGCGGCGCAGGCGGCGGGGATGTCGGTGGCCAGCCCGTCCGGGCCCTGGACCGCGCCGGGGGCGAAGTCCACTCGGGAGACGAACACCGTGTCGATGACGTTGCGGTAGCGCTCGGGATGATCGGCCGGCAGACCCACGTACTCATCGAGGGTGAAGCCGCGGGCCTGCCGGAAGGACATCCGGCCGGCCGCGCAGCGGGCGGCCAGTTCGTCGTAGATGGCCAGCGGGGAGGAGCCGGTGGCCAGGCCCAGCACCGCGTCGGGTTTGCGGTCCAGCAGTGTCTGGAACGCGTCGGCGGCGATCCCGGCGAGCTGCTCGGCGCCCCGGCCAATGATGACTTCCACCGGCGCGCGCCTACTTGTTCGCCGTGAAAAGCAGTGCGCAGCAGTCGATGTTGGCGCCGGCGACCGCGCCGTCCATCACGATGTTCGCCGGTTCGCGTTCGTCCATCACCACCACCGGGACTACCGGGTCTTTGCCGGCCGCGACGATCGCCGGCACGTCGTAGAGGATCACCGGCTGGCCGGCCTCCACGGTGTCGCCCTGGGCGACTTGGGCGGTGAAGCCCTCGCCGTTGAGCTGCACGGTGTCCAGCCCCAGATGCACCAGCACCCCGACGCCGTCGGCGGTCATGATGATGTAGGCGTGCGGCATCAGCTTGAGGATCTTGCCGCTCACCGGTGCGACGGCGTAAATCGCTTCGCGCGGCGGGTCGATCGCGGCGCCGTAGCCCACCATTCCTTGCGCGAAAATCGGGTCGGGAACATCGGCCAGCGACAGTGCGCGGCCCTGTACGGGCGCGAAGACCGGAGTGTGACTCATGGGGGCTCCTTTGGGGTTCTAGTGGTGAGGATAGAGATTCTGGGCGACCGGTGGGGCCACTACCGCCCCTCATATCGACTGGTGGTGGTTTAAGCTGCCCCACGAGCCGAGACAACCGAAGGGCCGGTCCTAACATGAGCGACTTGACCAAATCCTCTGGCGCGCAATCGAACTCCGGACTGAAGTTCCCCGGGTTTGCGCAGCTGCAACGGCTGGGCAAGAGCCTCATGCTGCCGATTGCGGTGTTGCCGGCCGCGGGCATCCTGCTACGGCTGGGCCAGGACGACCTGCTGGGCAAGATCAACGCGCCGGTGATCGGCCCGTTCTTCGATGCGATGAGCGCGGCCGGCGGTGCGCTGTTCACCAACCTGGCGCTGCTGTTCGCGGTCGGTGTGGCGATCGGCTTCGCCCGCAAGGCCGACGGCTCCACCGCGTTGGCCGCCGTCGTCGGCTATCTGGTGATGCAGGCGGTGTTCAAGACCATGTCGCCGATTGTGTTGGCCGGTCAGGTCGACCAGGCCGGCGAGCAGGCCCAGATCAACTACAGCGTGCTGGGCGGCATCGTCGTCGGGCTGATCACCGCAGCCCTGTTCGACCGATACCACACCATCGAATTGCCTTCGTATCTCGGATTTTTCGGAGGCCGGCGCTTCGTGCCGATCGCCGTGTCGCTGGCGGTGCTGGTGGTGGCCTTCGCGATGAGCTACTTCTACCCGATCTTCGACAGCGGGCTGACCGCACTGGGCAAGTTCATCGGCGGGGCCGGCGCGCTGGGCGCGTTCACCTACGGGGTCGCCAACCGGATGCTGATTCCGATTGGGCTGCACCACATCTTGAACTCGTACGTGTGGTTCATCTACGGCAGCTTCGCCGAGCCGGGCGGTCACGTCGTCACCGGAGAGCTGACCCGGTTCGCCAGCGGCGACCCCACCGCCGGTCGGCTCACCGCCGGCTTCTACCCGATCCTGATGTTCGGCCTGCCGGCCGCCGCGCTGGCGATGATTCACGTCGCCAACTTCCGGCAGAAGAAGCTGGCGCTGGGCAT
>CAYPTG010000272.1:0-3437 GCA_964413455.1 uncultured Mycobacterium sp.
ACCGAGCACTGGTTCACCGGCGACGGGATGATCCACGGTGTCCGCATCGAGAACGGTGCGGCTAAGTGGTATCGCAACCGCTGGGTCCGCACCGACAGTTTCGAGCGCCCGTTCCCGCTCTACAACGCCGACGGCACCCGCAACCTGCACTCGTCGGTGGCCAACACCCATGTGGTGAACCACGCCGGCAAGACCCTGGCGCTGGTCGAATCGTCACTGCCCTACGAGATCACCAACGAACTGGAGACCATCGGCTGCTACGACTTCGGCGGTGCGTTGAACGACGCGATGACCGCGCACCCGAAGATCTGCCCGATCACCGGGGAACTGCATTTCTTCGGATACGGCAACATCTTTGCCCCGCACGTCACCTACCACCGCGCCGACGCCGACGGGAACCTTACCGTCGACCGGCCACTGGAGGTTCCCGCGCTGACGATGATGCACGACTTCGCCATGACCGCCGAACACATTGTGTTCATGGATCTGCCGATCGTGTTCAACCTCGACATCGCCATGAAGGGCGAGGGCGATATGCCCTACCGCTGGCAGGACGACTACGGCGCCCGGCTTGGCGTGCTGCGCCGCGACGACCCGCACGGCCCGGTGCGGTGGTTCGACATCGACCCGTGTTACGTGTTCCACGTCGCCAACGCGCACGACGACGGCAATGCCATCGTGCTGCGCGCGGCCCGCTACCCGGAGCTGTGGCGCAACGACGGCGAATTCGGTGACAGCGCGGTGCTGTGGGAGTGGACCCTGGACCTGACCACCGGAACGGTGGCCGAGCGTCAACTCGACGACCGCGCGGTGGAGTTCCCCCGCATCGACGACCGGCTGGCCGGCCTGCCGGCCCGCTACGCCGTCGCGGTGGGCGAGGCCGCGCTGGTGCGTTATGACCTGAATACCGGTGCGGCAGTGGCGCATCGGTTCGGTGGCGCGGACGCCGTCGAAGGGCCCGGCGAGGCCGTTTTCGTGCCCGCACCCGACGGGCCGGCCGACGAGACCAACGGCTGGTATCTGGCGTTCGTCTATGACCCGGCGGGCGACAGCAGCGACCTGGTGATCCTGGACGCGGCCGACTTCGCCGCCGCCCCGGTGGCCCGCATTCACCTGCCTCGGCGGGTCCCCTACGGCTTTCACGGCAACTGGATCAGCAGCCGATAGAGGTCCCTAGAAGCGCGGCTAGCGGTACTAGCTCGGCGGGACGAAACCGGTGTCGGGTGGTTGCGTGTGCTGTGCGGGCGGCGGCATCGGGCCGGTCGGTGTCCACGGCGGCGCGGGCGCCATGACCGGGGCCTGCAGCCGGACCAGCTCCCGGCGGTGCCGCTCGGCCAGCACCGCGGCCAGCATCGGCTGCGGCGGCGTGCCCGGCGGCGGGGGCGGCGCAATCCGCGACACCACCTCGCCGGCAAGGCGATAGGCCATCTCGTCCCGGATCGCCGGCGTCAGCTCCGGCGCGCGGGCCAGGAACTGGCGGGCCATCTCAAACTGCTGCGGCCCCACCCCGGACAGCTCCAGAGAACTGGCCCACCAGGCCAGCGCCGGCGGCATCACCGGAGCCGCAACAGGTTTAGGACCGCGCTCACTGATCACCACGGTCCCGGCGAACATATCGCCGACCCGTTGTCCCTTGGCCGAGAACAGGCTCGCGATCACCGCCGGCCCGCCCATCAGCATCCAGATCTCCACCACCCCGGCCAGCGCCCGGAACAACGCCTGGCGGAAACGTTCCGGGCCGCCGTCGTCGGAGACCACCCGAAGCCCCATCGCCATCTTGCCCAGCGACCGTCCCCGGGTGAACGACTCCATGGCCAGCGGATACCCCACCACGACAGCGACGCTGAAGATCACCACAATTGCCGCAGTCAGCGCGTCGTCGTAATGCGGTGCCGCCGCAGACCACAGCAACAGCGCCGACACACACCCCACACCCATCACGGTCAGATCGATCAACGCCCCCAGCGCCCGAACCGGCAACTGGGCGATCTGCACATCCAAGACGACGGCATCCCCGGTCACCACCGGCTCTGGGGTCGACGCCATGGAACCTGACGCTACCCGCCGCCGGTTCCTGTCAAAATCCCGAAATTGCTTGCAGGTACTCCCACCCCGCCCTACTGTTTGCAAGACCACAAGACCATGTGCCTTGAGTCACATGCGGTTGGTAGGGGATTGGCGGCGGATGACGGCTTCTGAAACCGGGCGCGCACACGACGGCATCAGGGAAATCGACGACTGGGTTTCCGGCTATGTCAAACGCCATCCGTCGGCGGCCATCGGAACCGCCGGTAACCAGGCCATCCTTGCGATCCGCACCATCCAGACCCTGTTCGTCGACCTGGTCACCGGGAAATTCCAGTGGGCCGAGTTCATTCGCCAGGCCGCGTTCATGGCCGGAACCTCGGTGGTGCCGACCATCTTCGTGGCGCTGCCGATCGGGGTGACGCTGTCGGTGCAGTTCGCTCTACTGGCCGGGCAGGTCGGCGCCACCTCGCTGGCCGGCGCGGCCAGCGGCCTGGCCGTCATCCGGCAGGCCGCGTCGCTGGTGGCGGCCATCCTGATGGCCGCCGCGGTCGGCTCGGCGATCACCGCAGATCTGGGCTCCCGCAAGATCCGCGACGAGATCGAGGCCCTGGAAGTGATGGGCATCTCGGTGGTCCAACGTCTGGTGGTCCCCCGCTTCGTCGCCTCGATCCTGATCGCGGTGGCGCTCACCGGTTTGGTCTGCTTCACCGGGGTCCTGGCCAGCTACCTGTTCAACGTCTACTTCCAGCACGGTGCGCCGGGCAGCTTCGTGGGTACCTTCGCCTCGTTCACCACCACCGACGACATGAAGCTGGCCATGGTCAAGGCGGTGGTCTACGGTGCGATCGTCGGGATCGTGTCGTGTGAGAAGGGGCTTTCGACTCGGGGCGGGTCGATGGGGGTGGCCAACTCGGTGAACTCCGCGGTGGTCGAGTCGATCCTGCTGCTGATGCTCTGCAACGTCGCGATCAGTCAGCTGTACCTGATCCTCTTCCCGAAGACCGGGCTGTAGCGCGATGACGGTCGCTAAGCACCCAGTCCCGCCCGTCCTGCAGCCGCTGCAGCGGCTGGGGTCGCGGGTGAGCGGCCCGATCATGCAGCTGGGCCACATTTTGGACTTCTCCGGGCGGGCGGTGGCCAGCATCCCGATCGTGCTGCGTAGCTACCGCGCCGAGTTCACCCGGCTGCTCTCCGACGTCGCCTGGGGCAACGGGTCGCTGGTGGTCGGCGGCGGTACTGCCGGGGTGGCGTTGGTGCTGGGCATCGTCGTCGGCGCCATGGTCGGCATCGAGGGCTACAACTTCCTGCAACTGCTCGGCCTGGGGCCGGCGGTCGGCATCATCTCCTCACTGGTCAACACCCGCGAGTTGGCGCCGATCGCCTGCGCGCTGGCGTTTGCCACCCAGAGC
>CAYPTG010000273.1:0-3435 GCA_964413455.1 uncultured Mycobacterium sp.
GTGCCGCGACGGTCGGCTGCTCGAAGTCGGGGTCCTCCAATGTGCTGAACGCCGCCGACCTGCAGAAGAAACTGTCGGACAAGCTCTCGGAGTCCGGCACTTCCACTAACTGGGTGAAGTGCCCGAAGGATCTGCCCGCCGTCGTCGGCCGGACCGCCCGCTGCGAGGTGGCTCCGAAGACCAGCTGGCCGGTCACCGTGTTGGTGACGACCACGCAGGTGAGCGGGGACGGGGTTGATTTCGAGATCACCCATCCGGAGTTGACCAAGGAGCAGGTGGCCAAGCGGGTGGCCCGGGCGACGGCGAGCCAGTCGGTGGAATGTGATGGCGGGCTGGACGGGCAGGTCGGTGATTGGGTGCAGTGTCACGCCACCGGGTCCGGGCCGAAGATGACCCAGACCGTGGTAGTCAAGGGCGTCAAGGACCTCAAAATCGATCTGAACATCACCCCGTTGCTGCTGCAAGAACAGATCGATGAACAGCTCCGCTCCAGGCTGACAGCGGCAAATGGGGTTACCCCGGACAGTGTCCGGTGCCAGAGCGATTTGGTCGGCCAGGTCGGCAACACCGCCGAGTGCATCGTCACCATCGGTGGGAAGTCAGACAAATATGTGGTGACCGTTACCGAGGTTTCCGGTGGGGTCGTCAATTTCGACTATCTGGCGAAGTCAGCGACCGGCCAGTAGTCGGCAGTTGCCGAGCGCGACAACACATTTCGCCGCATCATGAAGCGCGACGGTGCATGGCCGATCCTGGTCGCCGTTGCGGTGCTGGCCGGGATCACCGCCGCCGCTTTTGGGGCGTTGGCTCTGGCCGATGCGCGGATCGCCACCGGGTTACCCGATCCGGGCCCGGTCACCACGCTGGGACTTCCGTTCGTCCGGGCGGTCGGTGAGGTCGCCGCGGCGGTTACGGTCGGCGGCCTGCTCTTCGCGGCCTTCTTCGTCCCTCCGCAGGCCGGCGGGGTGCTGGATGTGGGCGGTTACCGCGCGCTGCGGCTGGCCGCGGCGGCCGCCGGGGTGTGGACGGTCAGCGCGGCGCTGCTGGTGCCGCTGACCGTGTCCGATGTCTCCGGGCAGCGGCTGAGTGAGCATCGCAACCCGCTGGAGATTTGGCGGGTAGCCGGCCTGGTGGACACCGCTGCGGCGTGGCGCTGGACGGCGGTGCTGGCGTTGGTGCTCACGGTGGTGGCCAGGTCGGTGCTGCGCTGGGCGTGGACGCCGATGCTGTTGGCCGGATCACTGCTGACCCTGGTGCCGCTGGCGTTGACCGGGCATTCCGCAGCCGGTGGCTCCCACGACCTGGCCACCAACAGCCTGCTGATCCACTTGGTAGCAGCCGCGTTGTGGGCCGGCGGACTGTTGGCGCTGCTGGCCCATGGCCTACGCGGGGGCGAGTACACGGACCTGGCGGCGCGCCGGTTTTCCGCCGTCGCGTTCTGGTGCTTCATCGCGATGGCCGTGTCCGGAATCGTCAATGCGCTGGTGCGGGTTGGTCTCGGCGACCTGATGTCGACGCCGTACGGCCGGCTGGTGTTGGTCAAGGCCGTCGCGCTGGTGGCGCTCGGGGCGTTCGGCTGGCGCCAGCGGCGTACCGCGGTGGCGGCGCTGCGCCGCGATCCCGATGCTCGAGGCCCGTTGATCCGGCTCGCTACGGCCGAGGCGCTGGTGTTCGGGCTGACGTTCGGGGTGGCGGTGGGGCTGGGGCGCACACCTCCGCCACCGCCACGGTTATTGCACCCGTCGCCCGCGCAGGTGGCGCTGGGCTATGACTTGGACGGGCCGCCGACGGTGGCGCGCATCCTGCTGGATTGGCGGTTTGACCTGGTGTTCGGCACCGCGGCGCTGGTCCTGGCCGGGGTCTATGTCGCCGGCGTCGTTCGGTTGCGGCGGCGCGGTGACGAGTGGCCGGCCGGGCGCACCGCGGCCTGGCTGCTCGGCTGCGGGCTGCTGCTGTTCAGCACGTCGTCGGGATTGGGCCGGTACATGCCGGCGATGTTCAGTGTGCACATGGCCGCACACATGCTGCTGTCCATGCTGGTGCCGATCCTGCTGGTGCTGGGCGGCCCGACGACGCTGGCGTTGCGGGCACTGCCCACCGCCGGCAAAGCCAACCCGCCCGGGCCTCGGGAGTGGCTGCTGGCCGCATTGCACAGTCGGTGGTCGCGGTTCTTCACCCATCCGGTGGTGGCCACCGTGGTGTTCGTCGCCGGGTTCTACGCGCTGTATTTCAGCGGCCTCTTCGACGCCGCGGCCGGCCGGCACGCAGCTCACCTGCTGATGAACCTGCACTTCCTGATCAGCGGCTACCTGTTCTACTGGGTGGTCATCGGCATCGACCCGACACCACGGCCGGTCCCGGCGCTCGGCAAGATCGGGATGGTCTTCGCGTCGATCCCATTGCATGCCTTCTTCGGGGTGATGCTGATGGGAACGGGTGCCGTCCTGGCCGAACGGTTCTACCGATCGCTTCAATTACCGTGGCACACAGACCTTCTCACCGACCAACACCTCGGCGGGTCGATTGCCTGGGCGGCCGGTGAAGTGCCGCTGGTAGTGGTGACGATGGCGCTGCTGATCCAGTGGCAACGCAGCGACCGGCGGGTGGCCACCCGGCTGGACCGGGCTGCCGAGCGGGATAACGACGCGGACATGGCGGCCTACAACGCGATGCTGGCCGAGTTGGCCCGTCGGGACCACGGAGGCTAACTGCCGTAGGGCGGCTATGGTGGTCGCCGGAGTCGGCAAAGTGTCGGCAGGGCCGAATGCCGGCAAGTGCCGGCAGTACCAGAGGAGGGGACATGGGTGCTAGCCGTATGCACCGCAAGGCAATTCTTGAGTGCGCGTCGCTGGTGATCGTCGCCGCGATGTGCGCCGCGTGCGGTGGCGGCAACGCGCCGGCTCCCGCATCGACCAGCGCATCCAGCAGCGCCACAAGCAAGGCGTCGAGCGCTGCGACCAGTGCACCGTCGAGTGCGTCGAGTCCTGCGGCGGCGACACCGGGGATGATGCCGAACCCGAACGGTGACGGGTCGATGGTGCCGTGTGAGGGCACGATCTGCACCAACCCGAACCATGGGGCGGGCACCGATCCGGCCGAGAATGGCGGTGCGGTGATGCAGAACCCGAACGGCGACGGTTCGGCGGTGCCATGCGAGGGGACGATCTGCACCAACCCCAACTACGGCGGCGGCGACGATCCGAATGCCGGCGATGCTCCGCCGGAGCCCGGGCAGTCGACCTTCACCGAAGGTAACGGCGGCTAGTCGCGTCGACGATGCCGGCGCCGCCGGGTCGTCCACAGTCTCGGCTTCATCCACAGCTCGCCGCCTCCGGCGGTCTGTGCGACGTCTGATCGTCGGTGCATCGGTGCCCAATAGAGGCACAGATGCACATTCGATTGAGAGGACGAAGCCATGTTCGAAACACCGATGAC
>CAYPTG010000274.1:0-3431 GCA_964413455.1 uncultured Mycobacterium sp.
AGCGGCGGCAACGGCGCGCGGGGCAGCTGGTTCATCGGCTCCGGTGGTGATGGCGGCGACGGTGGTGCCGGGGGAGCCGGCGGCAACGGCGGCAAGGGTGCCGACGGCGCCGACGTCACCATTGGCGACGGCGGCTCGGGCGGGGTCGGCGGCAACGGTGGCCCCGGAGGCGTCGGCGGTGCGCACGGCGGCGCGGCTGGCGCGGGCCGCTACTTCTTCCTGATCCCCTCTAATGGCGAAGCTGGGGACAGCGGCGCGGGCGGCGTCGGCGGGACCGGCGGAAACGGCGGCGGTGGCGGTGACACCAAGGATGCAGACGGCGTCGGCGGAGCCGGTGGTGACGGCGGCCGGGGCGGCGACGGCTCCACCGGCGGAGCGGCCACCGAGACCGGTGAGGCCGGCGTCGGGGGCGCCGGCGGTACCGGTGGGGCCGGCGGCACCGGGGGGACCAGCGGTGCGGACCGTACCGGCGGCTCGGCCGGCGTCGGTGGCGCCGGTGGTGATGGCGGACAGGGCGGCGCCGGAACGGCCAGCCAATCAGGGGCCACCGGCGGCGAGGGCGGCGACGGCGGCATCGGAGGCATCGGCGGCGCCGGCAATGACGGAGCCGACGGTGGTAGTGGCGGCACCGGAGGTGACGGCGGAAACGGTGGTGCCGACAACGGCGCCGGCGGCGGCGACGGCGGTGAAGGCGGCGCCGGTGGTGAAGGCGGCGCCGGTGGCACGGCCGGGGCAGGCGTCGAAGGCAAGAGCGGCCCGGACGGTGACAACGGCACCGGCGGTACCCCCGGCTCGTCCCATCAGATAGCGGCCAAGGCGTCGTCGCCGTGGGCGGATTTCGCCGCGCAGCTCACCTACACCTTCTTCAACCGGGCTCCCAGCGTCGAACCGACCCAGGGCAACCCGACCGGTGCGGACAAGCAGGTCGCCGGCGGCCTGAACGGCGACGCCAACAACGGCTTCGACGTGTCCTACTCGGTGGTCACCGGACCCCGCTACGGCACCGTTGAGCTGGATCGGGAGACCGGAAAGTACACCTACACCCCCGATCCGGCGCTGGCCCAGCCCGGCATCACCGACTACTTCACCGTCGCCGTCGACAACGGCGCTGAGGCGAAGCTGCCGGGGCTCCTGGGCATGGTCCAGGCCATGTTGCACTCCTGGGCGATCATGATCGGGGCGGCCAAACCGGACCGCATCGAAGAGCAGGTCACTGTCTCGGTGACCGGCACCGGCCAATACGGCGACCGGGACAACTCGCAGTGGTGGGTCAAGCAGAGCTACTACAACTGCACCCTGATGGCCACCGCGATGACCATCGGCCAGCTCACCGGAACCCGGCCGACCGAGGAGGAAATGGTCGCCCTGGCCAAGACCACCGATAGCGTTTCCCGGCCGGGCCAGAAGATGTACCTGGACGAAAACATCGAGGACGGTGTCGACGTCGGCGACGCACGGGTGTTGATGCAGAACAACTTCGGCCTCACTGCGGTCACCACCAAGTACGGC
Organism: uncultured Mycobacterium sp.; assembly: GCA_964413455.1. GTDB lineage: Bacteria > Actinomycetota > Actinomycetes > Mycobacteriales > Mycobacteriaceae > Mycobacterium. The sequence goes on from CAYPTG010000274.1 coordinate 1,510, forward strand.
ACCTACGACGATGACGGCAGCACCATCACGGCGGCCACCGCGGCCGACGGTCAGCGGGCACTGTCTGATCTGAAGGCCGCCCTGGCGCAGGGCAAGGGCACGATGGTCACCGTCAACAGCGCCGTGATCTGGAGTGCGGTGGAGGGCGGCAACACCTCAGGCACCCCGAACTACGTCGATCCGGATCACGAGGTCACGGTGATCGCCGTGGACGCCAAGAAGGGCGTCGTGTACCTCAACGACAGCGGACCGGAGTTCGGCAAGGACATGGCGGTGCCGCTGGGTGCCTTCCTCAACGGCTGGCAGAGCAATGACTACGAGCTGACGGTGGTCACCAAGGCCGAGTCGGTGGCGCCGGCCGGGGCGCTGGCCGCCTGAGCCCGCGGGTCGTCGTCGCCGGGGCGCTGATCCGCGGGTCGGCGCTACTGGTGGCCCAGCGGCAGCGCCCGCCGGATCTGGCCGGGCTGTGGGAGCTGCCCGGCGGCAAGGTGATGGCCGGCGAGAGCGAGCCCGCGGCCCTGGTCCGCGAGCTGCGCGAAGAGCTCGGGGTCGACGTCGTGGTCGGAGAGCGGTTGGGCTGCGACGTGCCTCTGGGTGAGGGCGGGGTGCTGCGCGCCTACCGCGTCACCCAGGCCGGCGGCACCTTGGGCGCCCACGACCATCGCGCCCTGCGCTGGGTCGGCGCCGACGACCTGGCCGAGCTGGCCTGGGTGCCGGCCGACCGGGCCTGGCTGCCCGATCTGGCTGCGGCCGTCGTCGGGCGACGATGCGGCGCAGCATCGCGAGCCGCTGAGGAGCCCGACTAAACAGTCCTAGGCGGAAGCTGAGCCTCCCACCAGCGAGAACAACCCCCGCGCCCGCATAAACAGGCAGTACCCTGCGCAAGGGTGGGCGTTCTCCGGTTTCTCTGGCAGCAGGTGCTGGCGTTCGACCGGATCGGGTCACGCATTCCGCAGCTGATCCAAATCTGGCTTATCGAAATGTTTTTCGCGCTGCCCTTGGCGTTCTTCATCGGCAAGGTGATCGACAGCCGCGGAGCCTTCGGGGTGGCCGGAACCGGCGAACCGATCCCGCCGACGTTCTGGGGCGCGCTGGTCGTCTCGCTGATCGCCGGCTTCTTCTTCGTCCGGTCGCTGGTCAAGCCCAGGATCGTCCAGGGCTCCTGGGCGCCGGTGGTTACCGCGGGGTTCGGCGATGTCACGGTGGCCGCGATGAACAATCGCGCCCGGGTCAACTACGTCTACCTGACCAGTCACCCGTCCTATGCGCTGCTGCTGTTGATCACCGCGCCGATCCCGGCCGTCATGCTGGCCGCGACACGCAACCACGGGGACAGCACGTTCTACTGGCGGATCACCGGCATCGTCGGGCTGGTCATCCTCGCGGCCATGGCGGCGGCCCGGGTATTGGCTTGGTACGTCTTACGATTCGGCCGCCGCGAACTCGATCAGCAGCTGGCCGGCAGCCGGGTTTCCGCGCGCCGGCTGGGCTGGGAGATCGCCTGGAAGCCAGTGCTCATGCTGGTCGTGATGATGTACGCGATCGTGTGCATCCCGCTGGGCTGGATGTGGTTGTCCGAGAAGCGGACCATCGCCCGGCTGCCGGTGGTCGCGGTGTCCGACGCCGAAACCCACCCCGGTCAGTACCGGCGGGTGGACGGCCGGCTGGCCGGTGAGCCGGTGTACTGGGCACCGCGCGGTGCGGGGCGCGGCGGCAACAACTACGCCGGGGCCGGTGTGCTGGTGGATCTCGACGACGGCGGGCAGGTGCTGCTGTTGGCCGAGTCGCTGTCGGTTCCCGATTTCATCGGTGCCATGAAGCATGTCGAAAACGGCCGGATCCACGTCACCGGCAAGGTCGTCGACACCATCACCGACACTCAGGTCGAGTACTACGGCTTTCCGGCCGACGGCGGGGACGCC